>CAYPJK010000027.1:11921-13847 GCA_964411025.1 uncultured Nevskia sp. | reverse complement strand
CAATGGCGTTTTCGCGGCACAGAAGCTGCCTGCAGGGCTGGAGGTGATGGACTACGCCGGCCGCCTGCGAACCCACGCCTGGATCGACAAGGCCTACGCCAACACCGTCGAATCCGGCCACACGTTCCTGTTCACCCTGAACGATCGCTACGTCATCGACGGCAACTTCGACGCCAACGACGCCCGCTGGATCAATCACAGCTGCGAACCGAACTGCAAGCCGTACGTCATCGAGTCGCCGGACCAGGACCCGAAGCGGGACCGCATCATCATCGAGACGATTCGCGAGATCGAGGCGGGCGAAGAGCTTACCTTCGACTACGGCATCAAGCTGGAATGCCGCCACACGGCCCGGATGAAGAAGATCTGGGAATGCCGCTGCGGCGCGCCGAGCTGCACCGGCACCATGCTGAAGCCGAAGCGTTGACGAAAGCGCCCGCCTGATCATGGCGGTCACACAGTCAGGGTGCGGTCAGGCGCAGCGCGCGTTGATCGTCGCCAGCAGTCGGCTCAGGGCAATCAGGTGAGTGCCGAGAATGGCCTTGCCGGTGGTCAGCAGCGCCGCCGACAGGTGCCGTGACGGATCGGCCCAGCCCAGGATGTTCATGAAACCGAGGTGGCCGTAGGCCTCCGGCGTGTCCGGCCCGAACAGGCTTGCAGGGCGGGCGCCGAGCATCATCCCCTCGCTGTACTGCAGCGGAATCATCAGCATGCGGTCGAGGCCGATGCGGCCGACCGGCTTGCGCAGCCGCGCCACGGTCGCCGGCTTGAGAATCTGCTTGCCGTCGGCGCTGCCGCCGTCGAGCAGCATCTGGAAGAAGCGGCTCAATTCATCGGCGGTCGCATAGATGTTGCCGGCCGGGATCACCGCCTGCTTGAAACTGTCCGAATTGGACGCCCGCACCACTTCCGGGAACGGCACGAACAGCGCCCGCTCGGCGACCGTCGACAGCGGGAACCGCACCGGCGCGCCGGCCTCGTAGTTCAGGGCCACCTCCGGCCAGTGCTTCTTCGCGATGCCGTAGGTGAAATGCCGGAATTTCAGCGGCTTGCGGATCTTGGCATCGAGATAGGCGGTGATCGGCGCACCGGTGACCCGCTTGATGATCTCGCCAAGGATGAAACCACCGGTCATTGCGTGATAGGCCTGCTGGCGGCTGGCGGTCGGCGGCGATGCGCAGATCAGGTCGATCACCCGGTCCCAGTCCTCCATCAACTCGACTTTCTTGTCGGCGGCTCGGATCTTCATCATCGGGAAGCCGCCGCGATGGGCGAGCACGTCGCTGATCGTGGTGTCCTGCTTGCCGGCCTGGCCAAACGCCGGCAGGTAATGGCTGACCCGTTCATCAAGCCGGATGCCGCCGTCCTCGGCCAGCTTGTGGACCAGCACGGCGGTAACCGCCTTGGAAGCCGAGAACAGGCAGATCGGTGTCGCCGGCGTCAGCAGGCGCTTCGGCGTGCTCGTGGAATCGGCCGGGCCATTGCCTTCGGCATGGCCGAGGGTCCGGTCGAAAACTCGCTGGCCATGTCGCCGCAGCGTGAACGCGATTCCGGGATAGGCGCCGGTCCGGTAGAGGCCCTTCAGCGCCGACCAGATCGCCTTGGTATCGGCGGCCGACAGGCCGGCGCGTGGCCCGTCGCGCTCGACGTCGTCGGCCACAGTGGTGACGGTGTGGAGGTCGCGCGGCACGCGCACCTTCATCGGCTGGAATACGGGCATGAGGTTCAGGGGTCGGGATGCAGAGGGCACCTGCGCCGCGGGTCGGCCGGCTGTCGCAAAACCTTAACAGAACAGTTGTTCCGATTATTGCCGCTACAGTGGTGTCATGAATACCGATCACCGCCATGTTCGAGGGCGGGTTGCTCTTCGGCTTCTCGACGATGGTGGGGGCGGCGCTGGAGGCCATTGTGGCGGCCAACCAGGGC
>CAYPJK010000027.1:9209-11911 GCA_964411025.1 uncultured Nevskia sp. | reverse complement strand
TGTCATGAATACCGTTCACCGCCATGTTCGTGTCGACCGGGCCGGCTCGCCGGATGTCCTGCAGCTTGCCGAGGGCCTGCGTCCGGAGCCGGGGCCGAATGAAGTGCTGATTGCCGTCGCGGCAGCGGGCGTCAATCGCCCTGACGTGCTGCAGCGGATGGGCGTCTATCCGCCGCCACCCGGCGCCTCGCCGATCCTCGGGCTCGAGGTCGCCGGCTCGGTCGTCGCACTTGGCCGCGACGTCGAGCAGTGGCGGATCGGCGATGCGGTCTGCGCGCTGACACCGGGCGGCGGCTACGCCGAATACTGCGTGACGCCGGCCGCCCACTGCCTGCCGGTGCCGGCTGGGTATTCGATGATCGAGGCGGCTGCGCTGCCGGAGACCGCATTCACCGTGTGGGGCAACCTGTTCCAGCGCGGCCGGCTGGCTGCTGGCGAAACGGTGCTGATCCACGGCGGTACCAGCGGTATCGGCAGCACCGCGATGCAGTTCGCGAAAGCCTTCGGTGCGCGGGCGCTGGCGACGGCCCGAGGTCCCGACAAGTGCGCGGCCTGCCTCGCGCTCGGCGCTGATGCGGCGATCGACTACGCCCACCAGGATTTCGTCGACGAGGTGCAGCGCTTGACGGCCGGACGCGGCGCCGACGTGGTGCTCGACATCGTCGGTGGCGACTACACCGCCCGCAATCTGGCGGCGCTGGGCGTCGATGGTCGCCTGCTGCTGGTGGGCTTCCAGCGCGGCCCAGCGGCGACCATTGACCTGACGGCGATCATGCGCAAGCGGATCGTCGTCACCGGTTCGATGCTGCGCCCGCAGAGCCATGACGAGAAGGCGGCGCTGGCGAAAGCGCTGCAGGCGCGGGTGTGGCCCCTGATCGAATCCGGCCGGATCCGGCTGCCGATCGCCGCCTGCTTTCCACTGGCGCAGGCGGCCGATGCCCATCGGCTGATGGAATCGAGCCAGCACATCGGCAAGATCGTGCTGACCGTGTAGGTGCTCTCGGCCGTCCGCCCAACAAAAAAGCGCAGCCGAAGCTGCGCTTTTCTGTGCCGCCCGAAGTCAATCAGGCGATCTGCAGGTGCATCGAGCGCATCCGCTCGCGCTGCTCGCGCAGGCGATCCTCGAGCACCAGCAACTGCTGGCGCATGTCGCTGTGCTGCCACTGGTCGGCCAGCTTGTCGCGCGCGGCCTCGATGCGCTGGCTTTGCAGTTGGCTCCAGGCATCGACCGTCGCCCGGAAGGTTTCCATCTCGTGCTCGAATTGCTGGCGCAGCGCCGCCAGACGGCCCTCGTGCTTGCAGCGCGTCATGCGCTCGCGGACGGCTTCGAATTGGCGCTGCAGCATCGCGCGCTGGATGCGGAACTCCGGTACCCGACGCAATTCGCGCGTGATACCCACCCAGGAAAGGCCGGCAATCAGCCACTTCGTGGGGTCGTACTGCCACCAGCGGACGCCGTTCCGGTAATCCCACTGAAACAGGTGGTGATAGTTGTGGTAGCCCTCGCCATAGGTCAGAAAGGCCAGCAGGTCGTTGTCGCGCGCCGTGTTTTCGACCGTGTAAGGGCGACGGCCCCAGTAGTGCGCCAGCGAATTGATCAGGAAGGTCACGTGATGGTTGACCACCAGCCGCAGCAGTCCGGCGATCATCAGGAAACCCCAGACGTCACCGGCGGCCAGCCCGATCAGCATCGGCAGGCCGATGTTCATGAACAGGGCCAGCGGCAGGTAGTAGCGGTGCTGCAGCATCACCAGGCGATCGTCGAGCAGATCGCGGGCATTCGAGAAGTCGGTCTTGGCGCTCGGGTAGTCGCGGAGCATCCAGCCGATGTGCGCGTACCAGAGGCCGCGATTGATCGAGTACGGATCGTTGTCGATGTCATCGACGTTGGCGTGGTGGATCCGGTGCGTCGAGGCCCAGATCAGCACGGAGTTCTGGAACGCCATCGCGCCGAACAGCAGATAGAACAGCTTCAGGCTCCAGTGCGCCTGGTAGGCACGGTGCGCCCACAAGCGATGGTAGCCACCGGTGATCGACAGGCCGCAGGCGTAAAGCAGGACCAGCCCGGCGATCCAGGCGCCGATCCCGATCGAATACGTCATCAGATACCAGGGAAACACGGTCAGCAGCAGCCCGGTGCTGACGGTGAACATGATCAGCGCCGGCATGTTGTACGGCGGACGGCTTTGAGACTCTGCAGCGGTCATCTCGGGTCGCTCGGGGAAGGGCTTGAAAACAATATCGGCATCGGACCGCCGAACATAAAAAAACCGCAGCCGAAGCTGCGGTTTTTCAATACGCGAGCTCGATTAGAGCGGGCGGATCTGCGTAGCCTGCATGCCCTTCGGGCCGCGCTGCGCCTTGTACTCAACGCGCTGACCTTCCTTCAGGGTCTTGAAGCCGGTGCCCTGGATTTCCTTGAAGTGGGCGAAAAGGTCTTCGCCGCCGTCGGCCGGGGTGATGAACCCGAAGCCCTTGGCGTCATTGAACCACTTAACGGTGCCGGTCGAATCTGACATTGCTACATTCCTTTAACGATAGTTGACGATATGTTCGCGGTGCGTGCTGCATCGCATTTGCGGACGATCAAGAAATGTAGCCGGGGAAACGACAGAACCCGTTTGTCGCGGGGAAACTGACCACGGTGAATACCTTGCTTGAAACGACTGCATCTGCACTGTACGCGCTAATTTTGCCGCTGT
>CAYPJK010000027.1:0-9199 GCA_964411025.1 uncultured Nevskia sp. | reverse complement strand
AGGGTCTTTCTCGGCATCCGCCCCGCCCGCCACCGACAGGCCAGATACCGGTTTCCATGCCCGCATCGATGGAGATTGACGGTGGTCCGTTGGCCGCTCGCGACTGGTGACGGCCATCGTCACCACGCCGACCAGGCGAAACCGACGGCCTCGAATCTGAAAATCTGGTTCGCAGGGACGAATAGGCTAGGAAGACCGAGAAATCCTCGCCGCACTGCAGCATCACCGCCAAGCCACTGAACCGATGGCGTTCGATAGCGGGGGCTTTCACAACTGCGGCGACCTCCTATTTGCGGCCGTTGTGCACCTTGCAGACTAGTTCGGGCGGCGCGCGCTACTAGATATTGTGTTTGCTGTCCAGCGATGACACCATTGGCTGTGACCTTGGAATCCTCGGCGAAAGGCGCTGATCGGTCGGGTCATTACCTTGAAAGTTGGGAGGTTCCCATGGCTGTGAAGAAAGCTGCTGCCAAGAAAGCCGTCGCAAAGAAAGCGGTTGCAAAGAAGGCTGTTGCGAAGAAAGCAGTCGCCACCAAGAAGGCGCCCGCGAAGAAGGCTGTTGCCACCAAGGCTGTCGCCAAGAAGGCCGCTGCACCGGTCAAGAAAGCGGTCGCTGCTCCCGTCAAGAAGGCCGCTGCCGCACCGGCAAAGAAGGCTGCCGTGAAAAAGGCCCCGGCAAAGAAGGCCGCTGCGAAGAAGACGTCGACGCCCTGAGTCGGCGAGGTACGTCGCAAGGCTCGGCACTGCGGCTGCCGGGCCTTTTTTGTGGGTGTCGACTCAGGCTGCCGTGGCCCAGCGGTCTGTGGGTTCGATACCGAAGAAATGCGCCACTGCCTGTCGCTGCTTCGCGCCGCAAGTCTCGGTGCTGATCGAGCGCCAGAAAATCTCGGCATCCGGATGGTCATCGCAGTACCAACGGATGTGCTTGCGCCCGATGCGCACGCCCTGGGCCTCGCCATACAGGCCGGCCATTGCCGTCAGGTGCTCGACCAGCAACGCGCCGATCCACGCGCGCGCCGGCGGCGGCAGGTGTTCGCCGGTGGCGAGAAAGTGACGGATCTCCCGGAATATCCACGGCCGCCCCTGGGCAGCGCGGCCAATCATCAGCGCATCGGCGCCGGTAGCGGCCAGTACGTGGCGGGCCTGTTCCGGCGTGCGAATGTCGCCGTTGGCGATCACCGGGATCCGCACGGCCTGCTTGATCGCCGCAATGGTGTCGTACTCGGCCGAGCCTTCGAAGCGGTCCTCCCGGCTGCGCCCGTGAACGGCTAGCGCGGCAATGCCGCTGGCCTCCGCGATCCGGGCGATCGCGACGCCGTTGCGCTCGGCGCGCGACCAGCCGGTGCGGATCTTCAGCGTCACCGGCACCGGTACAGCCGCCACCACCGCAGCGCAGATACGCGCGACCAGCGCCTCGTCGCGCAGCAGGGCCGAGCCGGCGTCCACCTTGCAGACTTTCTTGGCCGGGCCACCCATGTTGATGTCGATGATGTCGGCACCGTGGCCGACGTTATGCCGGGCCGCTTCGGCGAGCAGTTGCGGATCGTGGCCGGCGATCTGCACCGACACCGGGCCGGGTTCGCCGGCGTGATCCATGCGGGTGCGCGACTTCTCGGTCTTCCACATGCGCGGATCGGAAATGGTCATCTCCGACACGGCCATACCGGCGCCCAGCCGCCGACAGAGCATGCGGAATGGCCGGTCGGTGACACCGGCCATCGGCGCCAGCACCAGGGCAGGTTCGATCAGATGCGTTCCGATTTGCATGCCGCCATTTTCGCCGATCGCCGGGCATTGCGGGTCCGACGAGCGCAAGGGCGCTCCATTAAGATGACTAGATGAACCCCACTGCCAACGGTGCCCGCCTGCTCCGGGCCGACATCCTGTCGCTCGCCGCTGCCGCCGTCGTCATGGTCGCGGTGCTCTACCTGCACCTGTTGTCGGCCCTGATCGGCGGCCTGCTGGTCTACGAACTGGTGCATGTGCTTGCCGCACGGCTGCGCGTGGCCGCGCTGGGGCGAGAGTCCGCCAAGGTGGTGGCGGTGGCGCTGCTGGCGGTGGTCGTCGTCGGCCTGCTGACGGCCGCGGTGTTTGCCATCAGCAATGTGCTGCGCAATGGCTCCGACAGCCTGCCGGCGCTGCTGGTGCGGCTGGCGGAAGCAATCGACAACTCCCGCGGCCGGCTGCCGGAGTGGATCGTCAGCTCGCTGCCCAGCGATGCCGAAGCGCTGCGCCGCGATCTGGTCGGCTGGCTGCGTGAACACGGCGCTGCGGTCCAGGGTTTTGGCAAATCCTTCGGCCGCAGCCTTGCGCACATCCTGATCGGCATGATCGTCGGGGCGATGCTGGCACTGCGCGAGGCGACACCAAACGGCACGCGCGGACCACTGTCGCGGGCGATCGTCGAACGCGGCGCGCGGCTGTCCGAATCGTTCCGCCGCGTGGTCTTCGCGCAGACCTGGATCGCCTCGATCAATGCGCTGTTCACCTGGCTATACCTCGGCGTGGCGCTGCCGCTGTTCGGTGTCGATCTGCCACAGGTCAAGACGCTGGTGCTGGTCACGCTGCTTGCCGGCCTGCTGCCGATCCTCGGCAACCTGATCTCGAACACCGTGATCGTTGCCGTCAGCATCAGTCATTCGCTGGAACTGGCTTTCGTTTCGCTCGCCTACCTGGTGGTCATCCACAAGCTCGAATATTTCCTGAACGCCCGCATCATCGGCTCGCAGATCCGGTCCCGCGCCTGGGAACTGCTGATCGCGATGATGGCGATGGAGGCGGCGTTCGGCATCAGCGGACTGATCGCGGCGCCAATCTTCTACGCCTATTACAAGGAAGAGCTGTCGCGGCTGCGGCTGATCTGACGGCGCCTCCCGAATTTCCCTCAATCCTTCGATCGACATGGTCAGCGCCCACGATCCGGCAGCCGCCGGCGAACCTCCACACCCGCACGATTTTTCCGAACAGCTGATCCGCCAGTTGTACGAAGACCTCGACGGCTTCCTGTTCGATGGCAGCGACGCCATCGACGAAGCCTGGCCGCTGGTCATCGACGCCGTGCAGGCCGCCCGTATCCGCGG
Source organism: uncultured Nevskia sp. (assembly GCA_964411025.1). Lineage (GTDB taxonomy): Bacteria > Pseudomonadota > Gammaproteobacteria > Nevskiales > Nevskiaceae > Nevskia. Next base: position 6,119 of record CAYPJK010000027.1, on the reverse strand, counting down.
CGCAGTGCCGCTGGTCTTCGCCCGCGCGACACTGGCCGCGCATCACCGCCTGGTCTACGACGAGGCGCCGCCGGATGAGACGCTGGCGCTTGACGCAGCCGCGGAGGCCATCGCCAGCTTCCTGCCGGAAGCACGGCCGCAGTTGCCGGCGCTTAAGAACCACGCCGAACGTCTGACCCGCCAGATGGCGATCGCCGAGCAATCGCCGGACGCTATCCACGTGCCGCTGTCACAGGCGATCCAGCGCTTCTATGTCGCGCTCGGCGAAGAGAACGCCTCGGCCGGCAGCCGGGCTCTGATCGAGATGCGCTCGATCATCCTGCACCTCGACGCCTGCGCGGTGATGCTCGATCAGGCGGAATCGGCCCCCGAGCCGATCAGGGTCATTCGCCCGGACCGCTTCCACGACTACTTCATGCATTACGCCAGCCTGGCCCGCACGCCGGAAAACGCGCGCGGCGAAAAGCCGGTGGCGACGCTCACCAAAGGGGGCAGGATCACCGCCGTCATCACCGAAGACACCCACCCGCTGGAGGCCGCTGCTGCCGCCGTGCGCGCCACCATTCACGGTGACGACACCACACGAGACCACGCGCTGGCCCGCATCCGCGCGCTGCTCGACGTGCTCGACGGCCTGCGTCGCGCGCCCAATCCACTGCTCGGCGACGCCATCCAGGACGACACCGTGCACCTGAGCCTGGTGCTCGCCGCCGCCACCGCCCCGCTGGCTGCTTCGAGCGGCTTCCGCTTTCCGGCAATTGCCCAGATCGCCCGCTACAACCAGCATCTGCTGCGTGGCGCGGCCGCCGTGAGCGGCGCCGCCCACTGAAGACAGCGGCCGGCCTGCCACGGGCCGGCCGCGAATCTGGCGGTGACGCGCGACCTTGAAACGCCGCGCCATTTCCTGACGCGCCAATCAGTTTCAACTGTTGCAACGCAACAGAAATCCATCCCGAATCAAGCGTTTGCGTGATACCGACCTGCGGCCTATTCTCGGACCAGCAGTGACCGTCAACGACCCGGAGAACAGCGCGATACCGGCCGTTCTCTCGCGTCGACGACCCATCGAAGTCCGTGCTCCAGGCCGCCGTCCAGCGGCAGCCGGCGCAACGGTCGGGGACATCGGCAGCACTTACCGGGAGTGGGTTCAACCATGAAGAAATATGCGATCGGGCTGATCGCTGCGGCCCTCGGTGCGTCTAGCGCACTCGCGGCCCAGGCGCCCGCCAACTACGACGCCGCGCTCAGCGCCGCCTCTCGCGACAGCAGCAACGGCAACCTCGTCAAGCGAAAATCGGCGGCGCTGCGTGGCCATGCGGCAGGACGCAAGGGCTCGGTGACGGTGTCGGCCCAGGCCCGGCCGACCCGCGCCGGCGTGCCGTCGAACTACGACGCCAAGCTCGATGCCACCACCTTCCTGTGGGCCGATGCCCGCATGCCGACCGCTGCACTCGCGCCGATCAAGCGCCAGAAGCTGGCCGAAACCGCCGCTCGCGAGTACCTGCTGAAGCAGGCCGGCCCGCTGAAGCTGTCGAAGGCCAGCGTCGCCGATGCCCGCATGGTCGACATCCATGACGTCGGCCGCGGTCCGATCATCACCCGCTTCCGCCAGTACTACGATGGCGTGGAAGTGTTCGGCCAGAACCTCAGCGTGATGATGGGCCGCGACCTGAAGCTGGTTGCGACGTCCGGCTACTTCGCACCGTCGAGCGCGTTCGAGAAGCCGAACCGGACCGGCGTCGCCACATCGGCCCGGGGTGCGTTCTCGCTGACCGCCGAGCAGGCGCTGGCGCGCGCCTTTGCCGATTTCACCGGCCAGCGCACTTCGCCGTCGCTGTTCGTCGGCCGGGGCCAGAAAGGCGATTACGCGCAGTACGCGATCGGCGATGGCCAGACCGGCGAGATTCGCGCCTACGGCACGCCGCGCGCGAAGAAGGTCTGGTACTACAGCAACGGCAAGCCGATCGCCGGCTGGTACCTCGAGATCAGCGGCCGCTCGGTCGATCGCGCCGACGACTACGGCTACGGCTATGTGGTGTCGGCGGTCGACGGCGCCGTGCTGTTCCGCAAGAACCTGTCGGAAGACGTGGCGTTCAGCTACCAGGTCTATGCCGATGCCAACGGCATCCACCAGCCGTACGACACTCCGATCGGCAACGACACCTCCCCGTACCCGGTGCCCGGCACGCAGAACCAGAACCTGCCGCGCGTTCCGGCGGCGCTCAGTCTGGTGACCCTGGAAAGCGGCCCGATCTCCACCGGTGATCCGTGGCTGGCGCCCGACGCCACATCGACGCTCGGCAACAATGTCGACGCTTACCTCGATCTCGTCGACGGTGGCGTGCGCCCACCCGGCACCGATCCGGCCGACCGAGTCGACGGCTTCACGCCGGACAGCGCCGACCAGCGCGGCGCGCTGACCGGCGCCAACACCTTCGCCTACCCGTACACCCCGGACAGCGACCCCAGCACCGCCAGCCAGCGGCAGCATGCCGTCACACACCTGTTCTACATCAACAACTGGCTGCACGACTGGTGGTATGACAACGGCTTCAACGAAGCCGCAGGCAACGCCCAGTCGGTCAACTACGGCCGCGGTGGCGAGGAAGGCGACGTGTTGCTCGCGGAAGGCCAGGACTTCAGCGGCCGCAACAACGCCAACCAGCGCACGCCGGCCGACGGCGGTTCGCCGCGCCAGCAGATGTACCTGTTCGATGGCGCGGTCAATGGTGAGGTCACGGTCTCAGCGCCGGTCGGCTCGCTGCCGTTCAACACCGCCTCGTTCGGACCTCAGATTTTCGATGTCAGCGGCACGGTGGCGGCCGCACTGCCCGCCAACGGCTGCACGGCGCTGAGCAATGCGGCTGAAGTCAGCGGCAAGATCGTGCTGATCGACCGCGGCTCCTGCAGCTTCCAGACCAAGACCGTGCAGGCGCAGAACGCCGGCGCGCTCGGCGTGATCCTAGCCAACAACGCGGCCGGTGCCGCGCCGGGGCTGGGCGGCGACGCCAGCCAGCCGACGCCCACCATCGGCACGCTGTCGGTATCCAATGTGTCCGGCGCGGCGATCCGCTCGGCGCTCGCCGACGGGCCGGTCACGGCGCGGCTGCGGCGCGGCGCCTCGATCGACGTCGACGGCACGCTCGACACCCAGATCATCGCCCACGAATGGTTCCACTACACCTCGAACCGTCTCGTCGGCAATGCCTCGGGCCTGTCGAACCAGCAGGGTCGCGGCATGGGTGAAGGCTGGTCAGACTTCTCGTCGCTGATGCTCACGGTCCGTCCGGAAGACCGCAACGCCACCGGCAACGCGAATTTCGAAGGGGCCTATCCGATGGCGGTCTACGCCACGCGGGATTCCTACTTCGGCATCCGTCGGGCGCCGTACTCGACCAACCTCGACATCTTCCCGTTCACTTTCAAGCACATCTCCGATGGTGTCGCCCTGCCGACCAATGCGCCGATCCTGGTCTTCGGCGACAACTCGCAGGTGCACAACACCGGCTCGATCTGGGCCAATACGCTGTGGGAGTTTTACGCCCGCCTGCTCAACGACCCGCGTTACAGCTTCGTCCAGGCCCAGGAGCGGATGAAGGACTACGTGATCGCCGGCCTGAAGATGACGCCCAGCGCGCCGACCTTGCTGGAAGCGCGTGACGCCATCCTTGCGGCCGCCATGGCGACCGATGCCGGCGACTACGCCCACGCGGCGGCGGCCTTCGCCAAGCGTGGCATGGGTGCCGGCGCCATTGCCCCGGATCGCAACAGCGCCACCAACCAGAACCCGCGCGCGGTAGAGGACTTCACCGTGTTCGCCGGCAACCTGTCGGTGACCGATGCCTCGCTGGACTTCGCGTACGTCGACGGCGCTGTCGGCTTCATCGACAACGACGGCATCCTCGACCCGGGTGAAACGGCGCTGCTGTCGGTGACACTGGTCAACAACGGCACGTCGGCAATCACCGATGCGGTGACCGCCACCGTCAGCGCCGACGGCGACCTGCTGTTCCAGACCACGGCGGATCGCACGGCGGCGACGCCGGTGCCGCCGACCGCCACCGGCACCATCACCTTCCCGGGCCCGATCGCCATCGGCGCGACCGTCACCGGCACCATCGAGGTCAAGCTGGTATCGGCGACCAGCACCGCGCAGCGCGTCACGCTGACGCTCGACTTCCCGGATGCCGGCCCCTCGCCGACCTCGGTGTTCGAACCCGGCGCGCAGACCATCACGCTGGACGTCAACTACGACATCGCCGCCAACCAGCGCGGAACCGACGACATCGAGCAGCCGCAGGCCGCGAGCGTCGACTGGGGCCGCACGCTGATCGGTAGCGGCGAGAACTGGCAGATCGTCGATGGCGATCCGGCACCGTTCCTGTTCGAGTCCGGCAACATCTGGTCGATCCCGGACAACGGCTCGCCGACCGACGCCCGCCTGACCACGCCATCGCTGCTGGTGGCCGATACGGGCAGCCCGACGGTTACCGCCGATGGCGCCTTCACGATGAGCTTCGAGCACTACTTCCAGTTCGAGTTCGCCGGCTTCGCGGACGACGGCACGCCGGTCGGCTACGACGGCGGCGTCATCGAGATCACCAGCGATGGCGGCGAAACTTGGCAGGACGTGGTGGCTGCCGGCGGCAGCTTCACCTCCGGCGGCGGCTACAACGGCCTGGTGCTGGCGCTGTCCGAAGACGGAACCTTCGCGCCGTTCGGTGCAGAAGCGCCCGCAACCGGCTTCGTCGGCAACAACTTCGACGCCAACAGCGGCTTCCTCGAACCGGTCACGCTGACGCTGCCGGCGAGCTTCGCCGGCAAGACCGTGCGCCTGCGCTTCCGCCTGCTGTCGGATGTCAGCACCGGCGAGTTCGGCTGGTCGATCGACAACGTGTCGTTCACCGGCGTCTCGGTGGCACCGTTCAGCGCCGTGGTGGCCGAGGATGGCGTGCCGGACAACGTCGCCCCGGTGGCGGCGGCCGGTGACGATCGCTCGGTCACGGTGGGCAGCACGGTGACGCTCGACGGCAGCGGTTCCAGCGACGATGTCGGCGTCACCCGCTACACCTGGTCCCAGACCAGCGGGCCGGAGGTCACGCTGACCGGCGCCGACACCGCGCTGGCCACGTTCACGCCGGCCACGGCGGGCGAGTACCGCTTCACGCTGACGGTCGGCGACGAGCGCGGCGCGACGGGGACCGATTCGGTGACCATCACGGTGCTGCCGCCGCCGGTGGCCAATGCCGGTCCGGATCAAACCACCCGGCCGTTCCGCAATGTGCTGCTCGATGGCCGTGGTTCCACCCCGTCCGCGCCGGGCGGCTCGCTGAGTTACGCCTGGGTGCAGACCGGCGGCGCTGCAGTGACGCTGAATGCGGCCAATACCGCGACGCCGAGCTTCAAGACCGGCAAGACCGGGGCGTACGTGTTCCGCCTGCGGGTCACCGACACGCAGACCGGTGCAACGTCGGACGATCTGGTCACCGTCAACGCGACGATCCCGGCCGGCGGTTCGTTCGGCTACCTGATGCTGCTGCCGGGCCTGCTGGCCGTCTGGCTGCGCCGCCGGCGGCGCCTCGGCTGACGTGCAGAGCAGCGGGTCGGTCACCGACGGTGACTGACTGAACATCCCGGGGCGCTTCGGCGCCCCGGGATTTTTTATGCGCGACGGCCGGGCGCCCGCTAGGCTGCAGCGATGAAGATCTGCCTGCTGTCCTGTCTGTGCGTCAGCCTGTCGGGAGGCCTGCTGTCGGGAGGCCTGTCCGCCTGCGCCGCGACCTCGCCGGCCAGCGATCCGGCAGCGGCGGCCCGCCCCGCGCCTGAAACCGCCATCACCGCGACGGCGGCCCAACCCGACGTGGCTCAGCGGCCGGTGGCGAAGCGATCAGCTGGCGCAACACCGGCGCCGGACCTCGACCCGGCCGGCTTCGCCGTGGAATTGCAGCGCAGCGGCTGCCACGGCCACTGCCCGTCGTACCGCCTGCGGCTCGATGGCGACGGCACCGTGCGCTACTTCGGCGACCGCTTCGTCGCCGTGCCCGGCGAGCAGCACGGCACGGTATCGCCAGACGTGGTGGCTGAACTGCGGGTGCAACTCCGACAGCCGCCGTATGCGG
>CAYPJK010000026.1:13770-14396 GCA_964411025.1 uncultured Nevskia sp. | reverse complement strand
GCTGGGCCTGGCTGGTGAAGAAGGGTGACGGCACGCTGGCGATCGTGTCGACCACCGGCGCCGGCAATCCGATGACCAGTGGCGACACCCCGCTGCTGACGGTGGACGTCTGGGAGCATGCCTACTACATCGACTACCGCAACTCGCGTCCGAACTACCTCGAGCATTTCTGGGCGCTGGTTAACTGGGAATTCGTCGAGAAGAACCTGAACTGATCGCCGGCCGTCCCTGTCCCGGTCGAATATCGGGACATGGACGGCACACAGGCTGTTCATTTATGGTTCGAGGGGGTCGCGCTTGCGGCCCCTTTTGTTTTTGGCCCACCGAACGGCGGCCTGTCCGCCAGATGCCTGAACACCGCACGCCGTCCGCCGTGACCCGGCGCGTGCCTCCACCGGACCCCGAGAATGACCCGTCACCTGCTCAAGCTCAGCGATTTCACGCCGTCGGAGCTGCGCGGCATCGTGCTGCGCGCCATCGAACTGAAAAAAGCCGGCCCGAACCGCGGCGGGCCGATCGCGGGCAAGACGCTGGCGATGATCTTCACCAAGAACTCGACGCGCACCCGGGTCAGCTTCGAGGCCGGCATGGCCAAGTTCGGCGGCCACGCGCTGTTCCTGCATTCC
>CAYPJK010000026.1:0-13760 GCA_964411025.1 uncultured Nevskia sp. | reverse complement strand
GCCGCGACGAGCCGATCGAGGACACCGCCAAGGTGCTGTCGCGGATGTGCGACGCGATCATGATCCGCAACGATTCCCAGGCCGATCAGGAAGCGCTTGCCGCCGCCTCGCGGGTGCCGGTCATCAATGGGCTGTCGGATCTCCATCACCCCTGTCAGCTGCTGGCCGACATGCAGACCTGGTTCGAGCACCGTGGCGACCCGGCCGGCAAGATCGCCGCCTGGGTCGGTGACGGCAACAACGTCTGCCATTCGTGGATCGAGGCGGCGCCGCTGTTCGGCTTCAAGCTGCGGATCGCCAGCCCCAAGGGTTTCGAGCCGGTGGCGTCGATCGTCAAGCAGGCTGGCGATTCGGTGGAACAGATGCGCGGCGCCACCTTCGCCGCCAACGGCGCCGACCTGCTGGTCACCGATACCTGGACCAGCATGGGCCAGGAAGCCGAGTACAACCGCCGGGTCATCGCCTTCGCCGACTACCAGGTCGATGCGCCGCTGATGTCGCGCGCCAAGGCCGATGCGATCTTCATGCACTGTCTGCCCGCGCATCGCGGCCAGGAAGTCTCGGCCGAGGTCATCGACGGTCCGCAGTCGGTGGTCTGGGACGAAGCCGAAAACCGCATGTGGGCGCAGATGGCGCTGCTCGAATTCCTGCTGACCGCCTGATCGCGCCATGACGCTGCCCGCTTACGTCACCGACCTCGATCAGGTCGTCGCCCAGGCGATCGCCGAGGATGTCGGCATCTGCGACTGGACGGCCCAGCTGGTGCCGGCGGGCCAGCGCGCTTCGGCAAGGGTGATCTCGCGCGAAGCCGCCGTGATCTGTGGCGTGGCCTGGGTCAACGCGGTGTTCGCCCGGATCGATCCGTCGGTGATCGTCGAATGGGAGGTCGCCGATGGAGATCGTGTGGCCCCCGATCAGCAGCTGTACCGCCTGCACGGCGCGGCCCGCAGCCTGCTGACCGGCGAGCGCACGGCGCTGAACTTTCTGCAGTCCCTGTCCGGCACCGCCACCGCCGTGCGCCAGTACGTCGATGCCGTGGCCGGCACCGGTACCGCGATCGTCGATACCCGCAAGACCCTGCCCGGCCTGCGCAATGCCCAGAAGTACGCGGTGCTGTGCGGCGGCGGCCAGAACCACCGGATCGGCCTCTACGACGGCATCCTGATCAAGGAAAACCACATCGCCGCCGCCGGCGGCATCGGTCTCGCCATTGCAGCCGCTCGGGCGCTCGATGCCGGCGTGCCGCTGATGACCGAGGCCGAGACGCTGGACGAGGCGCGCACCGCACTGGCGGCCGATGTCGACCTGCTGCTGGTCGACGAGTTCAGCGAAGCCGATATCCGCGAAGCGGTACGCCTGACCCGCGCGCATCGCGCTGCGGGCGGCAAGACCTTGATTGAGTACTCCGGCGGCGCCACGCTGGCGACCATCCGCCAGCTGGCCGAAACCGGGGTCGACCGCATTTCCATCGGCGCGATCACCAAGCATGTGCGCGCGGTCGACTTGTCGATGCGCGTCAGCGCGGGCTGAACCCAACGCAGGCGGTGCCGCCTGCTAGCCTCGTCGCCAAGCCTGATCCGATCCGAGACGGAGCACTGCCTTGAGCCACGACCTGCACCTGCTGCGCCGCGTGCCGCTGTTCGCCGAATTGCCGGATGCGGACCTGCTCGGCATCGCCGAACGGATGACGCCGCGCCGGCTGGCGGCCGGTGAAACCCTGTTCGTGCGCGGCGACCCGGGTGTGGCCCTGTACGTGGTGGTGCGCGGCGCGGTACGGGTGCTGCTGCCGGGAGCACGGCCGGGGCTCAAGCCAGTGGTACTGGAACAGCTCGGTGCCGGGGAGTTCGTCGGCGAGATGGCGCTGATCGACAGCGCGCCGCGCATGGCCAGTGTCGACTCCCCTGACGGCGCCGAGCTGCTCGAATTGACCCGCGACAACCTGATGCGCCAGCTCGACGGATCGCCTCGCGTCGGCGTGGCGATGCTGGCGATCATGTCGAAACGCCTGCGGGTGGCGGCTGATCTGCTGGGCTCCACGGCCTCGCGCGACATCAACAAGGAAGCGGACGCCCAGCTGACCTGGGCGCAGCGGCTCGCCGACCGGGTGGCGGAATGGAACGGCAGCTGGTCGTTCCTGATCGTGCTCGCGGTCGGCACCGGCATCTGGGCCGCGATCAACGCGATTCCGGCGCTGCAGTTCGATCCCTATCCGTACCAGTTCTTCAACTTCTTTCTGGCCTTCCTGGTCGCTGTCCAGGGCCCCCTGCTGATGATGAGCCAGAACCGGCAGACCCAGAAAGAACGCCTGCATGCCGACGCCGACTTCGCGGTGAATCTCAAGAACGAGACCGGCATCAACCGCATCCTGTTCGAGATCGCCGACCTGCGCGACGAACTGGCGCGGCTGCGCCACGCGAATGCGACCGCCGCCGCCGAGCGCACCCGGCAGCCAGCGGCCGAAGGCGACGACCGCGGCTGACGGCGCAGACCGCCTCGGGCCGGCAACCTCCGCTCAGCGGCCGCCGAGCTGCGGCGTGCAGAAGCAGTAGGCGTAGACCCGCTGCGGGTCGTCGAGCCGCATGAGTGCGCTGCCGAGTGCCTTGGCCGAGCCGCCGAGACCGGTCGCCGGCAGCTGGTCGACCAGCGACGCGAAACGGCCCTGGCGGGCGCCGAACAGATCGCCGAACAGCTGCTTGAACAGGTCACGGTCGGGCTGCAGCTCGTTCAGGCGGTAGCTGCCCGGTGCCAGGCCGGCGAGCGTCGCCACGGCCTCCTCCGCCTCCGGGAAGCCGCCCAGCGAATCGACCAGTCCGAGCTCCTTGGCCGCCTTGCCGCTCCAGACGCGCCCGCGGGCAATGGTGTCGACCTGGGCCACCGGCAGCTTCCGGCCTTCGGCGACGCCTTCGATGAAGTTGCGATAGCCCTTCTCGATCTGCAGCTGGATCAGCGTCTTCACCTCGCCGCCCAGCGGCCGGTCGATGCGGAACGCCCCGGCCAGCGGCGTGGTGCCGACACCATCGGTATGCACGCCGAGCTTCTGCAGCGGCTGGGCGATGGTCGGAATCAGGCCAAAGATGCCGATCGAACCGGTGATGGTGGTCGGCTCGGCCCAGATCTGGTCGGCGTTCATCGAGATCCAGTACCCGCCACTGGCCGCCAGGGTCGACATCGACGCCACCACCGGCTTGCCGGCCGCCTTCAGCGCCAGCACGCCGCGGCGGATCTTTTCCGATGCGAAAACGCTGCCGCCCGGGGAGTTGACGCGCAGCAGCACCGCCTTGACGTGGTCGTCGCGGCGCGCGCGGTCCAGCAGTTCGGCAATGGTGTCGCCGCCGGCGCGCAGCTCGTCACCCTCGCCGTCAACGATCTCGCCCTGCACCACCACCACCGCCACCTGGTCGCGGCTGCCGGCCGCCTTTTCCGCCTGCACGGCGGCGTAGTAGCTGCCGACGTCGATCTGCCGGAACGAACCGTGCTGGCGGTCCTCGCCAACCCGCTCGATCATCCGCTTGCGGAACTCGGCCTGGGTCTCGACCTTGTTGACCAGGCCGGCCTCCAGCGCATAGGCGGCCAGATCACCCTTGTGCTTGGCAAGACCGGCCGACATGCCGGCGATGTAGCGATCGGCGGCATCCGGCGTCAGTTGGCGGGCACCGCCGACCGACGCGCCGTACAGCGACCACAGGTCACCCAACCAGGCCTGGTTGGCGGTGCGCGCTTCCGGCGACATGTCGTTGCGCTCGTAAGGCTCGACCGCCGACTTGAACTCGCCAACCCGAAACACGTTGATTTCGACACCGAGCTTGTCGAGCGCGTCCTTGAAGTAGTTGGTGTAGACCGAGAAGCCTTCGAGCAGCACGGCGCCGAACGGATCGACCGAAATCTCGTCCGCCTGCGCGGCCAGGAAGTACTGCTTCTGGTCGAAGTTGTCGCCGAACACGTAGACCGGCTTGCCGCTGGCGCGGAAATGCTGGATCGCGACGGCGATCTCCTCGAGCTGCGGCAGGCCGGCGTCGGCCATCTCGTCGAGCTTGAGCACCAGCGAGGGGATGCGGCTGTCGCTGGCGGCCGCCTCGATGGCGTCGACGATCATCCGCAGCGGCGTCTGCGCTGGCTTGGCATCGCTGAACTGACGCACGAACGCACGGCCCTGGTCGTCGATCACCTGGTCGCTGATCTCGCCGGTGGGAATCACCGCCAGTGCGATGTTGTTCTCCACCGTCGGCACCTGGTTGCGCGAGCCGGCCCACAGGCCAACGACGGTCACCAGCACCGACACCACGACGATGGCGCGGAAGCAGAACACGATCAGCGTCCAGATCCAGTTGAACAGGCGGACGATCAGGGGGCGCGGCTCATTCATCGGCAGGGCAATCCGTGGCGAATTCAAAGGGGGTTGTGAAAAGTATGGCACGGGCGCAGCGGCCCACAGCGGCGCTGCAGGAGGCCTGGAAAGCGGCGGAGCCGGCCCCAGCTTTCCGGCCGACGCCGCCGCACGACGGCGGTCGAACGCCACCGGCCGGCGCGGCTGGTTATGCTTCGCGCCTCGTTATCCGCCCCCTTCCGGCCCGGCGCCGGACTGCAAGAAGAATCCATGAGCAACCATCACCCGCTGATCATCCTCGGCTCCGGTCCTGCCGGTTACACGGCCGCCGTCTATGCCGCCCGCGCCAACCTGAAGCCGGTGCTGATCACCGGCATCGAGCAGGGCGGCCAGCTGATGACCACCACCGAGGTCGACAACTGGCCCGGCGATGTCGAGCACCTGCAGGGGCCGGAGCTGATGGACCGCATGCGCCGCCATGCCGAACGCTTCGACACGCAGTTCATCTACGACCATATCGAGGCCGTGGACCTGAAGAACCGCCCGTTCACGCTGACCGGCGGCTCCGGCCGCTACACCTGCGATGCACTGATCATCGCCACCGGCGCCAGTGCCAAGTACCTCGGCATCCCCTCCGAAGAGGCATTCAAGGGCAAGGGCGTGTCGGCCTGCGCGACCTGCGACGGCTTCTTCTACAAGGGCCAGGAAGTGGCCGTGATCGGCGGCGGCAACACCGCCGTCGAAGAAGCGCTGTACCTGTCAAACATCGCCGCCAAGGTCACCGTCGTGCATCGCCGCGACAAGTTCAAGGGCGAGAAGATCCTGCACGACAAGCTGTTCAAGCGGCAGGCCGAGGGCAAGGTCGAGATCATCTGGAATGCCACGCTGGATGAGGTGCTCGGCAACGAGACCGGCGTCACCGGCATGCGGGTGAAGAACCTGGTCGACGGCTCGACCCGGGAAATTCCGCTGGCCGGCGTGTTCGTCGCCATCGGCCACAGCCCGAACACCGGCATCTTCGACGGCCAGCTGGACATGGCCGGGGGCTACCTGAAGGTCAAGAGCGGCAGCGACGGCAATGCCACCGCGACCAGCATCGACGGCGTGTTCGCGGCTGGCGATGTCATGGATCATGTCTACCGCCAGGCGATCACCTCGGCCGGCACCGGCTGCCAGGCCGCGCTCGACGCCGAGCGCTATCTGGACAAGCTGCACGGCGGCTGAGCGCGCGCGGCGCGATCGGCACGATGCGCCCTCGGCGGCTCCGGATTGCGCTGCTGGCGGGCCTGGCGCTGCTGCTGGCCGCCTGCGGCAGCGCGCCGGTGGTCGACAACCCCGGCATCCGCCAGCAGATCATCCAGTCGGCGCTTGGCCAGCTCGGCCGGCCCTATGTCTACGGCGGCCGCGATCCCTCGGGCTTCGACTGCAGCGGGCTGGTGCAGTACGCGTATGGCGAGGCCGGCGTGCTGGCACCGCGCGATACCGCCTCGCAGCGCGATGCCGGCCGGCGCATCGCCTTCGACGACGCCCAGCCGGGCGATCTGCTGTTCTACCGCTTCGAGAATTCAGGCGGGCTGCACGTCGGTCTGTACCTCGGCGACGGGCGGATGATCCATGCCCCGGCCAGCGGCCGGCAGGTCAGCCTGGTGGCCGTGGAAACACCGGTCTGGAAGCGGCGCTACCTGGAAACGATCCGCCTGCTGCGCTGACGCGCCCCCGCCTCAATGGCAGGACTCCGCCGCCAGCAGTGCCGTGTCGCTGATCCGGTCGCCGCCGTGCATGCCGTCGCGCAGCACGACGTGACGGCAGTTGCCATCCGCCGAGCAGACATCGCCGCAGGCCCCGAAGGCATGCGGCGGCGGTGTGCGGGCGGTCGGCAGCGGCAGCGACTGCAGCGTTTCGGCGATGCGGGCATGCGGCGCCATCACCGCGAACGGAAACATCAAGGCCAGCAGCGCCAGCGTCATCACCACGACCAGCGGTGTGAGCACCGAGGCCCCGCCCGCGCGGCGACGGCCACGCCACGCCGACAGGCAGGCTTGCGCCTGCACCGCTGGTGGCGACGACGGTCGCGCCTGACGCTGGTTCACCCGGTTCTCCGATCGCAGTCCAGCCGGGTGAATTCAACTTCCGTTCCCGCGCAAGCCAGACCCTCCGGTCATCCTCCGGATGCGTCGATCTCGCTGATTCAAAACGAAAAAAGCCGCTGCGCCGGTATCGGCGGCAGCGGCCCTCGACTGGCGGACGCCAGCCGCGCGACCGGTTGGCGACGGCCGTCTGACGCCGCCGCCGAACGCCCGGCTGCGCTCAGTCGACGATGATCCGGCTCGTCGGGTCGGCTGGTGTGGCCGATGACAGGATCAGCGCATTGAGGCGGCGCACGAAGGCGGCCGGGTCTTCGAGCTGGCCGCCTTCGGCCAGCACGCTCTGGTCGTAGAGATGCGCGGCCAGGTCGTCGAACTCGGCATCGCTGGCGCTCTTCAGCCGCGCCACCAGCGGATGCTCCGCGTTGATTTCCAGCACCGGCGGTAGCGCCGGCGCCGCCTGTCCGGCCTGCTTGAGGATCTTTTCGAGCCGGCGGCTGAAACCGAAATCGCTCACCACCAGACAGGCCGGCGACTCGACCAGCCGCGACGACAGCCGGGCGCTTTCGATCTTGCCGGCCAGCGACTTGCCGATCCGCTCCAGCAGCGGCGCGAACTCGGTCTCGGCCTTTTCCTTGTCCGGCGTGGCGACCGCCGATTCGAGATCGGCACCGCCGGCGGCGCACGATTCCAGCTTCTTGCCGTCGAACTCGTGCAGATGCATGACCACCCATTCATCGATGCGGTCGGACAGCAGCAGCACTTCCCAGCCTCGTCTGCGGAAGCCTTCGACATGCGGCACGGCGCGCGCGGCAGCAGGCGTGTCGGCCGTCACGTAGTAGATCTTCGACTGGCCTTCCGGCATCCGGGCGACGTAGTCCGCCAGCGCCACCTTGGCGCCGTCGACCGACGCCGTGGAATCGAAGCGGCACAGCTTGGCAATGCGCTCGCGGTTGGCCTGATCCTCGATCAGGCCTTCCTTCAGCACGGCACCGAAGATGCCGTAGAACTTCACGTAGTCGTCCGGCTTGTTGCGCGCCATGTCATCAAGCAGGTCAAGCACGCGCTTGGTCAGCGCGGCCTTGAGCTTCTCGACGTTGCGGTTGCCTTGCAGTAGTTCGCGCGAAACGTTCAGCGGCAGGTCGTCGGAATCGACCAGACCGCGCACGAAGCGCAGGTAGGCCGGCAGCAGCTCGGCGCCGTGATCCATGATGAACACGCGCTTGACGTACAGCTGCAGGCCGCGCGCCTTGTCGCGATCCCAGAGATCGAACGGCGCCGCACTCGGGATGTACAGCAGCGAGATGTAGCTGAGGTTGCCTTCGACCCGCTGATGCGCCCAGGTCAGCGGCGTTTCCGGATCGTGCGCCAAATGGGTGTAGAAGCCGGTGTAGTCGCCATCGGTCAGCTCCGATTTCGGCCGCGTCCACAGTGCAGCGGCCTTGTTCAGCGTTTCGGTTTCGCCGTCATCGACCTTCAGGCGCACCGGCAGGCCGATATGGTCGGAGTACTTGCGCACCAGGTAACCGAGGCGGCCGGCTTCGAGGAATTCCTTCTCGTCGTCCCGGAGGTGCAACGTGATGTCGGTGCCGCGCCCGGCCTTCTCGGCCGGTTCCAGCGAATAGCTGCCCTCGCCGGTCGACTCCCAGACATGGGCCTGCGTTTCGCCCGCCTTGCGGGAGGTGACGGTGACGCGATCGGCAACGATGAACGCCGAGTAGAAGCCGACGCCGAACTGGCCGATCAGCTGGGCGTCCTTCTTGGCGTCGGCCGACAGCTGTTCCATGAACGCCTTGGTGCCGGAGCGGGCGATGGTGCCGAGGTTGTCGACCAGATCCTGCCGGCTCATGCCGACACCGTTGTCGCGGACGGTCAAGGTACCGGCCTTGCTGTCGACCACCAGATCGACCGCCAGCTCGGCATCGCCATCGAGCAGCGACGGATTCTGGATCGCGAGAAAGCGCAGCTTGTCGGCGGCGTCCGAGGCATTCGAGACCAGTTCGCGCAGGAAGATCTCCTTGTTCGAGTACAGCGAGTGGATCATCAGCTTCAGCAGCTGGCGGGTCTCGGTCTGGAACTCGTGCTGCTGCGGCGGATTGGCGGTTTCGGTAGTCATCGGCAGTCTCGGTGAAAGGGGCCAGCTCCGGCTTGTTGGGTTCCGCTGCCGGCGCTTTCAAGAGCCCGCCGCTCACGGTCGCCCGCAGGGAACGTCGGCCACAAAAAAAACCGGCATCGTTTCCGATGCCGGCTTTCGGGAAAAGCCGTGTGCCGCGTTGGCTCAGCCGAGCTTTTCCTTGATGCGCGCTGCCTTGCCCTGGCGGCCACGCAGGTAGTACAGCTTGGCGCGGGCAACGCTGCCGCGGCGCTTGACGAGAATCTCGGCGACCTGCGGGCTGTAGGTCTGGAAGACGCGCTCCACGCCTTCGCCGTGGCTCAGCTTGCGCACGGTGAAAGCGGAGTTCACGCCGCGCGAGCGCTTGGCGATGACCACGCCTTCATAGGCCTGGAGACGCTCGCGGTCGCCTTCCTTGACCTTCACCTTCACTTCAACGGTATCGCCCGGGCGGAAATCCGGAACGACCTTGCCGGCCATCGTTTCTGCATCCAGCTGCTGGATGATCTTGCTCATGTCACTACACCTCGTTCTAAGGATGACGTCATTTCGACGCCTGGTTTTTCTCGCCGGAGCGTTCGGACAAAAACTCCCGAAGCAGCTCGGCATGGGTACCGCTCAACGACAACTTTTCAATCAGGTCAGGCCGCTTCAGGAAGGTGGCCCCGAGCGCCTGCTTCAACCGCCAACGCGCGATTTTCGCATGGTCGCCGGACAACAGCACCTCCGGCACCGCTGCCTCGCGCCACACCGGTGGCCGAGTGTAGTGCGGATGGTCAAGCAGGCCGGCGCTGAAACTGTCGGCATCCGCCGACCCTTCATGCCCCAGCACACCCGGCAGCAACCGCGCCACCGCGTCCACCAGCACCATCGCGGCGAGTTCCCCGCCCGACAGCACGAAATCACCCAGCGACACTTCGAGGTCGATCTGCGGCGTGACCCGCTCATCCAGCCCCTCGTAGCGCCCGCAGATCAGGATCAGCCCTGGCTCCGCGCTCAACTGCTTCATCAATGCCTGGTTCATCGCCACGCCCTGCGGGCTCATCGCGATGACCTTGGCGGTGCTGCCGATCGCCGCTTTCGCAGCGGCGATGGCATCGCTCAGCGGCCCCGGCTCCATCACCATCCCCGGGCCACCGCCGTAGGGACGATCATCGACTCGGCGATCAGCCCCGTCGCTGTAGTCGCGCAGGTCGCGGGCGTGGAACTGCAGCGCGCCACTGTCGACCGCCTTGCGCGGAATGCCGGCCGTGATCACCTGCTCCACGAACGCCGGGAACAGGGTGATGACCTCGACCTTCATCTTCAGTAGTCCGGCGACCAGTCGGCGACGATCCGCCGCGTTTCCAGATCCACCTTCAGGATGATCGGCCCCTGGACGAACGGAATCAGTCGCTCGACCGTGCCGTCGTTCAGCACCAGCACATCCTGCACGCCGTTTTCCATCATCGCGGTGACCGTGCCGAGCGGCTCGTCCTGGCCGGACACCACCACCATCCCGATCAGGTCCGCCCAGTAGTAGCTGCCGGGCGGGGCCGGCGGCAGTTCCGCGCGATCGATCGAGATGTCCTTGCCGACCAGCCGCGCCGCGATGTCGCGATCGGTGATCGGCTGGCCATCGCGGCCGCTGAGCTGGGCGATGATGCCGTTGACCTGCGCCTTCGCATCGATCAGCGTCGCGAGATAACCCTCGTCAGCGCCCAGCCACCACTGCGGATACCTCAGGAGGTTGTCGGCCGGGCGGGTGTTCGACACCACCTTGACCCAGCCCTTGACGCCAAACACGCCGGCGACGCGGCCGAGCGTCACCCGGCGGGACAATTCCGGCATCAGGCTGTGGCGACGGCCGGCACGCCCTTCACGAGGTACGCCACGCGCTCGGACACCTGCGCGCCGTTCTGCTGCCAATACGCCACGCGGGCGGCATCGATCACCAGCTTCTGCTCGCCGCCGCGGGCGTTCGGGTTGTAGTAGCCCAGGCGCTCGACGAACTTGCCGTCGCGCGACGAACGGCTGTCGGTGGCCACGACGTGGTAGAACGGACGCTTCTTGGCACCAGCGCGGGCCAGACGAATCTTCATCATGATCTTTTGAACTCTCGGGGAAATGCTGCCGCAGGGTACGCGAAAGCGCGGGATTGTAATGGCAGCCCCCCCGAATTGAAAGACAGGGCGGCGACCGGACTGGCGGAACAGGCGACCGGCACCAATCATGCTTCGTGTTACCGATCGTTCACACCAGCCGCGTCGATTCCTTATGATGGCGGCCATCACCCGCACCCTGGAGCCCACTCATGACCGAACTGTCGATCAATGGCGTCAAGAAGACGCATGACGGCGATCCCGCGATGCCGCTGCTGTGGTTCATTCGCGACGAGGTCGGCCTGACCGGCACCAAGTTCGGTTGCGGCATTGCCCAGTGCGGGGCCTGCACCGTGCATCTCGATGGCAATGCGATCCGCGCCTGCGTCACGCCGGTGGCCGCCGCCGCCGGCAAGAACGTGGTGACGATCGAGAGCGCCGTCACCGACAAGGTTGGCGCTGCGGTCCAGGCTTCGTGGCGCAAGCTCGACGTGGTCCAGTGCGGCTACTGCCAGTCGGGCCAGATGATGTCGGCGGTGGCGTTGCTGGCCAGGAACAAGACGCCGAGCGATGAGGACATCGATACCGCGATGAGCGGCAACGTCTGCCGCTGCGCCACCTACGTGCGCATCCGCGCCGCGATCCACGACGCCGCCAAGTCGCTGGAGGGCTGAGCCATGAACGTACACATGGAGCAAGATCCATGGGCATCATGAAGCGCTTCGCCGGCCAACCGCCGAAGCAAGACGACAGCAGCACCCGCGCACCGTTGATCAATGTCAGCCGGCGCAGCTTCCTGCAGGGCAGCGGCGGGCTGGCCCTGGGCATCTGTTTCGGCCCGGTGGCTTGCACCAGTGAAAAGGCCGCAGTGAGCGCAGCCGACATCGCGCCATTCGTGCCGAACGCCTTCCTGCGCATCGGCGCCGACAATTCGGTGACGGTGATCGCCAAGTTCCTCGAGATGGGCCAGGGCACGTTCACCGGGCTGGCCACCTTGGCCGCCGAGGAACTCGACGCCGACTGGGCACAGGTGTCGGTCGAGGCCGCGCCGGCCGACGCCAAGAAGTACGCGAACGCGCTGCTCGGCGCCCAGGGCACCGGCGGCTCGACCGCGATGGCCGATGCCCACCTGCAGATGCGCAATGCCGGCGCGTCGGCGCGGGCCATGCTGGTCGCCGCCGCCGCCGAGCAGTGGAAGGTGCCGGCCGGCGGGATCACCGTGTCGAAGGGCGTGATCCGTCACGCCGCCAGCCGCAAGGAAGCGAGCTTCGGCCAGTTCGCCGAAAGCGCCGCCAAGCAGCCGGTGCCGGCGGCGAACACGGTCAAGCTGAAGGAGCCCAAGGACTTCACGCTGATCGGCACCACGGCCACGCCGCGCAAGGATTCCAAGGCCAAGACCGATGGCACGGCGATCTTCACGCAGGACGTGCAACTGCCCGGCATGCTGGTCGCCGTGCTGGCGCACGCGCCGAAGTGGGGTGCCACGATCAAGTCGGTGGACGAGACTGCAGCCCGCGCGGTGGCCGGCGTGGTCGACGTGATCCGCGTCGACGCCGTGCCGGGCACCACTCGGGCGGCGGTCGCCGTGCTGGCGAAGAACACCTGGGTCGCCAAGCAGGGTCGCGACGCGCTGGTCATCGAATGGGACGACGCGGCCGCGTTCACCAAGGGCAGCGCCGAGATCTTCCGCGAGTTCAAGGCGCTCGCCGGCAAGCCCGGGACGGTCGCCGCGACGCGTGGCGATGCGGCGGCCGCCCTGAAGAAGCCGGCCAAGGCGATCGAGGCGGTCTACGAGTTTCCGTACCTCTCGCACGCGCCGATGGAGCCGCTGAACTGCGTCGTCGACCTGAAAGCCGACAGCTGCACGATCTGGAACGGCGAGCAGTTCCACACCATCGACCAGCAGGTCGCCGCCGGCATTCTCGGCCTCAAGCCGGAGCAGGTGACGATCAAGCAGGTCTATGCCGGCGGCAGCTTCGGCCGCCGTGCCTCGTCGAAGTCCGACTTCATCGTCGAAGCGACGAGCCTGGCCAAGGCGGCGCGCGCCAAGGGCGTCGAGGCGCCGATCAAGATGGTCTGGATGCGCGAGGACGATCTGCGCGGCGGCTACTACCGCCCGGCATTCGTCCACGCCATCAAGGCCGGCCTCGACCGCGACGGCAAGGTCACCGGCTGGCAGAGCCGCCTGGTCGGCCAGTCGATCGCCAAGGGCACGCCGCTGGAGCAGTTCATGGTCCACAACGGCGTCGATCACACCTCGGTCGAAGGCGTGTCCGACACCCGCTATGGAATCGACAACCTGCAGGTCGAACTGCATAGCGTCGACTACCCGCTGCCGGTGCTCTGGTGGCGCTCGGTGGGCCACACGCATTCGGCCTACGCGATGGAAACCATGATCGACGAACTGGCCCATGCCGCCGGCCAGGACCCGGTCAGCTTCCGCCGCACGCTGCTCGAAAAGCAGCCGCGCCACCTGAAGGTGCTGGAACTGGCCGCCGAGAAATCCGGCTGGGGCACGCCGCTGCCAGAAATCGCCGGCAAGAAGCGCGGCCGCGGGATCGCCGTGCACGAATCCTTCAACACCTTCGTGGCTGAAGTGGCCGAGGTGTCGATCGACGCGAACGGCCAGCTCAAGGTCGATCGCGTGGTCTGCGCCGTCGACTGCGGCCTGGCGATCAACCCGGATGTGATCCGCGCGCAGATGGAAGGCGGCATCGGCTACGGCCTGGCGGCGATCCTGAAATCCGAGATCACCTTCGACAAGGGCGCCGTCGTGCAGAGCAACTTCGCCGACTACCAGCCGCTGCGCCTCAACGAGATGCCGGTGATCGAGGTGCATATCGTGCCGTCGGCGGAAAAGCCGACCGGCGTCGGCGAGCCGGGCACGCCAGTGGTCGGCCCGGCGGTTGCCAACGCGGTGTTCGCAGCGGTCGGCAAGCGCATCCGCAAGCTGCCGTTCGGCAACCAGCTGAGCGCCTGATCGGCACCCGGGCGGCGATCCCCGACGCGCACCCGCAGGTACGGCGCAGGCAACAGCGTGCCGACCTGCCGGTGCCGGCCGGCATCGCCCGGTGCTCGCCGCGCGGGCGTCGCTGATCCTGCACGCGCGCTTTCCTCGACACGATGAATACCCCTCAGGAATTCGGCAGCTTGCTGGC
>CAYPJK010000025.1:0-14553 GCA_964411025.1 uncultured Nevskia sp. | reverse complement strand
GTGCTGGTGGCGCTGTCGATCGTCCGCGAGCTGGGGCCGGTGGTCACCGCGCTGTTGTTCGCCGGCCGTGCCGGCTCGGCGCTGGCGGCGGAAATTGGCCTGATGAAGGCCACCGACCAGTTGTCGGGCATGGAAATGATGGCGGTCGACCCGATCAAGCGGGTGATCGCGCCGCGCTTCATCGCCGGCCTCATCGCGATGCCGCTGCTGGTGTCGATCTTTTCGCTGATGGCGATTGGTGTGGCCGGCGGCCACGCGATCGGCGTCGAACTGCTCGGCGTCGATGACGGCTCGTACTGGTCGCAGATCAACCAGGCGATGCACGGCACCGACATCCGCGACATGCTGATCAAGGGCACCGTGTTCGGCCTGGCGATCAGCTGGATCGCCGTCTACCAGGGCTATCACGCCGCCCCCACGTCCGACGGTGTCTCGCGGGCCACGACCTCGACGGTCGTGGTGTCGTCGCTTGCCGTGCTCGCGCTCGACTTCGTGCTGACCGCCTTCATGTTCCATTAAGCCATCCCGATCAGACTGGATTTCGTCATGCCATCAAGAAGCCTTGAACTGCTGGTCGGATTCTTCGTGAGCCTCGGCATCGCCGCCGTGTTCGTGCTGACCTTCCGTGTCGCCAGCCTCGACTCGGTCGGCGACAGCGGCTCGAGCTATCGCATCACCGCGAAGTTCGAGAATACCGGCAGCCTCGCGCGCGGCGCGTCGGTGAAGATGTCCGGCGTGCGCATCGGCCGGGTTCGCGACATCGGCATCGATCCGGAGACGTTCCAGGCGGTGGTGACGATGGAAATCGACGGCGCACGCAACAACATTCCGGCCGACTCGAATCTGAAGATCCTGACCGCCGGCCTGCTCGGCGAGCAGTACGTCGGTGTCGAGGCCGGCGGCGATCCGGAGCCGCTGAAGGAGGGCAGCGTGGTGACGTTCACCCAGTCGGCGCTGGTGCTGGAAAACCTGATCGGCCAGATGCTGACCTCGTTCACGCAGAAGGAGCCGAAGGCCGCGCAGCCCGCCGAACCGGCTGCCGCGCCGGCCCCCTGATCGAACAACGACCCGAGGAGAAACCCGTCCATGTTCAAGCCATTGATGTCCATGCTGCTGACGCTCGGCCTTGCCGCTGGCGCGCACGCCGACGCCACCACGCCGGACCAGGCGCTGCGCGGCACGACGGAGAAGATCCAGAGCCTGATCAAGGACAACTACAAGACCTACCGCAAGGATCTGCCGACCTTCTACAAGGCGGTGGATGACGTGGTGGTGCCGCGCTTCGACGTGCCCTACATCGCCCAGCTGGTGCTGGCCACGCACTACAAGACCGCCTCCGCCGACCAGCGCAGCCGCTTCGCCGACGCCTTCAAGAACATGCTGGTGCGGGCTTACGGCAATGCGATGCTCGACAACTACAACTCGATCCAGATCGAGTGGCTGCCGGTGCGCATCGACGGCGACGAGGCGCTGGTCAACACCAGCATGAGCAACAGCGGCGGCGAGAAGTACGCGATCGGCTTCCGCGTCCGCAAGGTCAACGAGGACTGGAAGGTGTTCGACATCGCGGTCGAGAACATCTCGTTGATCACCAATTTCCGCACCCAGCTAAACGCGGAGATCAAGCGCACCAGTCTCGACGACGTGATCAAGCGGATGGAAAGCGGAGAGTTCGCCCAGACTGCGCCCGGCGCCAAGTGACCGGCCCATGAGCGCCGCGCTGGAAGGGGAACTGAGCTTTGCCCGGGTGCCGCACTGGCTGGCCCAGGCGGATTCGTTGGCGGCGGCCGCGGTGCTGGACCTGAGCCGCATCACCCGCACCGATTCCGCCGGGCTGGCCCTGCTGCTGGAACTGACCCGGCGCGCCCGCCAGAAGGGACAGGCGTTGTCATTGAAGGCGCCGCCTGCCCAGTTGCGGCAGCTGGCCGGTTTCTTCGGCCTTGACGACGTGCTGCAATTCGCCGACTGATTTCACCGAAACACCGCTTCGCAACGGGGAGCATCACATGCGGCTTGCAGGGACCATGCTGGCGATCGCCGCGCTGACCGCGCTCGGCGGCTGCGCCCACCGGCCGGCGGACGATCCGGCCGACCCGCTGGAGCCGGTCAACCGGGCGGTCTTCCGGTTCAACGAAACGGCTGACCGGTACGCGTTGCGGCCAGTGGCCAAGGTCTACGCCAAGGTCACGCCGGCGCCGGCGCGCACCGGCATCGGCAACTTCTTCGACAACCTTCAGGAACCGCGCAACATCGTCAACGCGATCCTGCAGGCGAAGTTCGTGCAGGCCAGCAAGAACTTCGGCCGCCTGCTGCTGAACACGACGGCCGGGCTCGGCGGCTTCATCGACGTGGCCAGCGATGTCGGCCTGGAAAAGCACGAGGAAGGCCTCGGCCAGACATTGGGCTACTGGGGTGTCGGCGAGGGCTGGTACCTGATGCTGCCGCTGCTCGGGCCGAGCACCAACCGCGATCTGGTCGGCTTCGTCGGCGACAGCTTCGTCAATCCCTCGTTCTACCTGCCGGGCCGCTACGACGTCTACGCGATCAGCGCCAACGCGGTGAATCTGGTCAACGTGCGCGCCAACCTGCTGTCGGCCGATGGCCTGCTGCAGCAGCAGTTCGACCGCTACCTGTTCGTCCGCACCGCCTACCTGCAGCAGCGCTGGAGCCTGATCCACGACGGCAATCCGCCGCTCGAGGACTTCGATCTGCCGGATGACGACGGCGACAGCGACGACGGTGCTGCGGTCACCCAGTAGTCAGAGTCGCTGGACGGCAGCGCGCGGTTGGCCATGCCGCGCCGCCGGTCTGTCACCCACCGGCGGCAACGAGGCTCAGGCTGCGGCTGACAGCTTCCGTCGCGTTCGCCCGCCACGGCTGCCGGTCTCGGAAACCGGCGAAGAAAACTGCAGGTAGGCGTCCTCGATCGGCGCTTCGAGCAGCATCGGCTTGTCCAGCTCGTAGGCGTGCAGCACCCGCCACGGCAGCTGCCGGCCCTGGCGCGGAAGGCTGCTCTGGGCACGGCGGATGTAGCCGGAGCCGAGCGAACCGAGAATCGTGTCGTCCTGCATCTCGCCATCCGGCGCGCGGGCCACGAACAGCGTCTGGCCGCGCTTGTCCATGTGGTTGATCAGACGGCACAGGTAGCGGGCGATCAGATCCGCCTTCAGCGTCCACGAGGCGTTGGTGTAGCCCATGATCCAGCCGAGGTTCGGCACGTCCTGCAGCAGCGCGCCCTTGTAGGTCATCAGGCTGCCGGAATCGCGCGCCTCGCCGTCTACCGTCACCTGCACGCCGCCGAAGATCTGGATGTTCAGGCCGGTGGCGGTGACGATGATGTCGGCCTCCAGCTGCTGGCCGGACTTGAGCAGGATGCCGGTTTCGGTGAAGCGCTCGATATGGTCGGTGACGATCGAGGCCTTGCCCGACTTCAGCGTCTTGAACAGATCGCCGTTCGGCACCGCGCACAGGCGCTCATCCCAGGGCTTGTAGCTCGGCGTGAAGTGCTTCATGTCCACGGCATCGCCCAGCTGCTGCTTCACGGCGCCGAGCAGCAGCTTGCGGATGCGGCCCGGGTAGCGCTTGGCCGCCTTGTACATCACCCGCTGCAGCTTGATGTTTCGGGTGCGGGCCAGCTGGTGCACCCACTTGCTGGGCAGGAAGCGGCTCAGCAGGCTGGAAATCTTGTCATCGCCCGGCACCGAGAAGATGTAGCTCGGCGAGCGCTGCAGCATGGTCACGTGGGCGGCGGTACCGGCCATCGCCGGGACCAGGGTCACGGCGGTCGCGCCGCTGCCGATCACCACCACCTTCTTGCCCCGGTAATCGAGCTTGTCCGGCCAGTGCTGCGGGTGGATGCGGATGCCCTTGAAGCTGTCCGCGCCGGGGAAATCTGGCAGGAAGCCCTGGTCGTAGTTGTAGTAGCCGGTGCAGCTGATCAGCACGCGGCTGGTGAAGCGGCGGGCCTCGCCGCTGCCCTCGTCGATCGCCTGCACCGTCCACAGCGCATCGGCGGTCGAGAAATCGGCGCTGACGATCTTCAGGCCGTAGCGGATCTTCTTGTCGACGCCGTATTCCTTCGCGGTGTCGATCACGTACTGACGGATCGCCGGGCCATCGGCCAGCACCTTGGTGTCGTTCCACGGCCGGAACGCGTAGCCGAAGCTGAACATGTCGGAATCCGAGCGGATGCCGGGATAGCGGAACAGGTCCCAGGTGCCGCCGATCGACTGTCGGCGCTCGAGCACGGCGAACGTCTTGCCGGGGCAGTCGCGGGTCAGGTGACAGGCCATGCCGATGCCGGACAGACCGGCACCGATGATCAGCACGTCGTAGGTCTCGCTCATCTGGAATTCCTCGCAGCAAAAGTTGCGGCGCAGGCCCGTTGACGATCAGGCGCGGCGTCCGGTGACCGCGGCGACCAGCCCAGCCCGCCGCGCGTGCGGCAGATGATCAGGCAAAGCATCGCGTGACGCTACAAGTGTTCTCTTTCAGTGCGCGCCTGCCGGCGCCGCCCCGTGGCCGACCGTGGCCGGTGGCGGCGCAGCGGCGGCGGCCGGTTCGGCCGAGGGTTCGGCGACGGTCGCGCCGTCCGGCAGCGCAGCGCCAAGCGAGCCATCGTCGTGGCCGCTCTCGGTCAGGCTGGCTTCCTCGGCCTGATTCATCACCACGATGCTGATGCGCCGGTTGATCGGCGCCTGCGGATTGGCCTTGTCGAACAGCACCGACGACGACAGTCCGACCACCACCGCCACCTTGTCCTCGCTCAAGGAGCCGGCAATCAGCGCCCGCCGCGCGGCGTTGGCGCGGTCGGCCGACAGCTCCCAGTTGGTGTAGCCGGCGCGGTCGCCGTACGGCGCGTTGTCGGTGTGGCCGGAGATGCTGATCCGGTTCGGCACCGTCTGGATGAACGCGCCCAGCTCGTGAAGGATTTCGACCGTGTACGGCTTGAGCGCGCTGCTGCCGATGTCGAACATCGGCCGGTTCTGCTTGTCGACGATCTGGATGCGCAGCCCGGCCGGGGTGATGTCGATCAGCAGCTGGTCCTTGAACGGCTCCAGCGCCTGGCTGGCCTCGATCGCCTGACGCAAGTCCTTCATCAGCGTTTCCAGCCGCTTGCGCTCCAGTTCCTTGGACAGCCGCTTGATCTCCTTGGGATCGGCCGGCTTGGTGGTGACCTTCTTCAATTCCATGCCGCTGCCCAGCTTGACCAGGCTGGTGCTGGCGCCGCCCGGCCCGTTCATGCCGGGGCTCGGCGCGGTGGCGCGGCCGTCCATCATGCTGGGATTGTTGAAGTACTCGGAAATCGCGCCTTTCTGCTCCTTGGTCGTGGCGGCGATTAGCCACATCAGCAGGAAGAACGCCATCATCGCGGTCGCGAAATCGGCGAAGGCCACTTTCCACGAGCCACCGTGATGACCGCCGCCGACGACCTTCTTGACCCGCCGGATGACGATCGGAGTCGGGGCGTCGGCCATCTCACTTGGCTCCCTTCAGATGCTCTTCGAGCTGCGCGAAGCTCGGCCGCATGTCGGCGTTCAGCGTCTTGCGCGCGAACTCCACGGCGATGTTCGGGTTGTAGCCGTGCAGGCTGGCGATCAGCCCCATCTTGACCGCCTCGAAGGCCTTGGCATCGGCCTTCGCCGCCCCTTCCATCGCCACCGCCAGCGGGCCGACGAAACCGTAGGCGAGCAGGATGCCGAGGAAGGTACCGACCAGCGCTGCGGCCACATGGGCGCCGACCGCCGCGATGTCGCCACCGATCGAACCCATGGTGATGACGATGCCGAGCACCGCCGCGACGATGCCGAAGCCGGGCAGCGAATCGGACACGCGGGTCAGCGCGTGGGACGCCGCCTCGGCCTCGTGGTGGTGGGTCTCGAGTTCCAGATCCAGCAGCGGTTCGAGCTCGTTCGGTCCCATGTTGCCGGACACGATCATCCGCAGGCAGTCGGTGATGAACTCGACCAGGTGGTGATCCTTCTGCACCAGCGGGTACTTGGAAAAGATCGCCGAGGCCTTCGGGTCCTCGACGTGCGATTCCAGCGACATCATGCCGCTCTTGCGTGCGGTGTTCAGCAGCTCGAACAGCAGCGCCAGGATTTCCAGGTAGTGCTTCTTGCCGTAGTGCGGCCCCTTCAGCACGCCGATGATCGCGCTGAACACCGCCTTCACCACGCGCATCGGGTTGGCGATCAGGAAGCCGCCCATTGCCGCGCCGCCGATCACCAGCAGCTCGTAGGGCTGCCACAGCGCCATGACATGGCCGTGCGACAGCACGAAGCCGCCGAGCACGCTGGCGATGACGACGATGGAACCGACGATGGGCAACATGGCGAGAGATCCGGATCGGGGATTTGCGCGCGCTATCGACCGCCGCCGCGCATCCTTGAGCGGTGTCTGGCCCGCGCCGCACCAGCGGCAGCGACCGGCCCGCGAGCGGCTCACAATGCGGCACTCCTGCATCGCGTCCACGGCCATGTCCCGCTTCCACAGCTACCAGCCCGCAGAAGGCCACCGCCTCGCGCACGATCCGTTCAACGCCATCGTCGGCCCACGACCGATCGGCTGGATTTCCACGCGCGCTGCCAGCGGCATCGCCAATCTCGCGCCGTACAGCTTCTTCAACGCCTTCAACTACCGGCCGCCGATCATCGGCTTCTCGTCGATCGGCTGGAAGGACACCGTGCGCAACATCGAGGCGACACGGGAATTCGTCTGGAACCTGGCGACCCGGCCGCTGGCCGAGGCGATGAACGCGTCCTGCGCCGCGGTGCCGCCCGAGGTCGACGAATTCACGCTGGCCGGCGTCACGCCGCTGGCCTCGACATGGGTCGGCCCGCCGCGCGTGGCCGAGTCGCCGGTCAGCTTCGAATGCCGGCTCAGCCAGATGCTGAGGCTGACCGGTGCCGACGGCACTGCCGTCGACAGCTGGATGGTGTTCGGCGAAGTGGTGGCCGTGCACATTGACCAGCGCCTGCTGGTCGACGGCGTCTACGACACGGCCGCCGCCGAGCCGATCCTGCGCGGCGGCGGCCCGGCCGACTACTTCACGATCGACGCCGCCCACCGGTTCCGGATGTGGCGGCCCTGAGCGTCGATAATCCCGCCACGACCTGACCGCACCCGAGCCGCCGATGACCGTCACCGAAGCGCTGCACGCCCGCATCTCGACCCGCGCCTTCCTCGACACGCCGCTGACCGAGGCGACGCTGCGCGAGATCCTCGACGCCGCGCGCTGGTCGCCGAGCGGCGGCAACCTGCAGCCCTGGCAGGTGATCGCGGTGTCCGGCGCCGCACAGGAGGCGGTCAAGCAACTGGTCAGGCAATACAAGGGGCCGGGCATGTTCCCGGACGAGGAAGGCGCCTACCCGGTCTACCCGGCCAACCTCTGGGAGCCGTACCGCAGCCGCCGCTACAAGGTCGGCGAGGATCTCTACGCGCTGCTGGGCATCGGCCGCGACAACAAGCCGGGCCGGCTCAAGCAGCTGGCGAAGAATTTCGAGTTCTTCGGCGCCCCGGTCGGCCTGTTCTTTGTCATCGACAGCCGCATGGGTCACGGTCAATGGGCGCATATGGGCATGTTCATGCAGTCGGTGGCGCTGGCCGCGACCGAGCGCGGCGTCGCCTCCTGCTTCCAGGAACTGTGGGGCACGCTGCGCACCACGCTGAAGGCGCATTTCCAGCTTGACGAGCACCAGCTGGTCTACTGCGGCATGGCGCTCGGCTACGCCGATCCGGCTGCCGCCGTGAACCGGCTGCGCACCGAGCGAGAGCCGGTGGACCGCTTCGCGCGCTTCCATTTCGACTGAAGCCAGGACCGGTTCGGCCCGCTCCCCGGCAGGCGGCGCACGGGCTGCTACCCTGCGCCGTTCTGGCAGGCCTTGTGCCTGTCGAATGTCATCCCTTTCCGACTGACTGCTCTGCACGACGTCCCCGACCGCAGGAGCGCCGCACCATGTCCACCATCCATTTCATCGGCGGCGAGAAAGGCGGTGTCGGCAAGTCGCTGGTCTCCCGCGTGCTTGCCCAGTACCTGATCGATCACCAGCTGCCATTCCTCGGCTTCGATTCCGACCGCTCGCACGGCGCGCTGCTGCGCTTCTACGCCGGCTATGCCTCGCCGGTGGTCGTCGATGACTACGACAGCCTCGACAAGGTCGTCGAAGCCGCCGCCGCCGAACCGGAGCGACGGGTGCTGGTCGATCTCGCCGCGCAGACCCAGGCGCCGCTGGTGCGCTGGATCGAGGAATCCGGCGCGCTGGAACTGGCGAAGGAGATCGGCATCCGCATCCGCTACTGGCACGTGATGGATTCGGGCAAGGATTCGGTCGAGCTGCTGCGCAAGCTGTTCGACCGCTTCGACGATCACCTGGACTACGTGCTGGTGCTGAACGCGCTGCGCGGCGACGACTTCGGCATCTTCGAGCAGTCCGGCGAGAAGGCCCGGGCGAAGGACCTGGGCGCACGGATCATCCGCTTCCCGCGCCTGCACGACACCGTGATGAACAAGATCGACGCCCGCAGCGCCAGCTTCTGGGCTGCTGCCCACGGCGGCGACCAGTCGCTCGCCGGACTCGGCATGCTCGAGCGCAGCCGGGTCAAGGTCTGGCTCGGCAAGGCCTACGCCGAACTGGACAACCTGTCGGTCTGAAGCGAGCTTCAGTCCTCGGCTTCGGCCGCCTCACGGCCGCGCTGGCGGGCTTCGGCCTCCTGGCGCGCCTCCTCGATCTGGGCCAGCACGCCGTCGACATCGGCGGCACCTTCGGGAAACGTGAACTGGCCGGTCAGCGGGCTGTCCGGCCGCAGTTCGGCCGCTTCGAACAGCGCCCAGATCTCGTGCGCGTACCAGGTGTCGCGCAACGCCGGTACCTGTCGCGCGCAGTACGCGGTGATGTTCTCGACATCGCGCGCCAGCATCCGGAAGGCGTTGTTGTTGCCGGCGGCGTCGACCGCCTGCGGCAGGTCGATGATCACCGGGCCGTCCGGCCCGAGCAGCACGTTGAACTCCGACAGATCGCCGTGGATCAGGCCGGCGCACAGCATGCGCACGATCTGGTTCATCAGGAAGGCGTGCCAAGCGCGTGCCTGCTCCGGAGTCGGGGTGACGTCGTTGAGGCGCATCGCCGGGCCGCCATCGGCGTCGCGGACCAGTTCCATGACCAGCACGCCGTCGAAATGGCCATGCGGCTTCGGCACCCGCACGCCAGCCGCCTCGAGGCGGTACAGCGCGTCGACCTCGGCATTCTTCCAGGCCTCTTCCTGCTGGCGGCGGCCGTGCCTGGAGCGCTTGCCCATCGCCCGCTGGTCGCGGCTGCCACGGGTGCGGCGGCCTTCCTAGTATTCGGCGAGCTTGTGGAAGCCGCGCTTCTCGGCTTCCTTGTAGACCTTGGCGCAGCGGATCAAGCCGTTCCCGCAGTCGACGATATAGACGGAGGCTTCCTTGCCGCTCTTCAGCGGGCGGATCACCGATTCGATGATGCCGTCTTCGATCAGCGGTTCGAGACCGCGCGGAGTTTTCATCGCGCATTGTCGCCGGCTTCGGGCACCGCGTATCGATGACCTGACGAGGGCGCGCCCTGACCGTCGGTCCGCCAGCGGCGCGCCGTATGCTCTGCGCTTCCGGGCATCCGGCCCGCTTCCACAGGACCACTCGATGATCACCACGGCATCCGGCCTGCAGTACGAAGACACGGTCGAAGGCAGCGGCGCCACCGCCGCCGCCGGCCAGCGCGTCAGCGTTCACTACACCGGCTGGCTCTACAAGGACGGCGTGGCCGGCAAGAAATTCGATTCCAGCAAGGATCGCGGCCAGCCGTTCGCGTTCCCGCTCGGCGGCGGCCGGGTGATCCGGGGCTGGGACGAGGGCGTGCAGGGCATGAAGGTCGGCGGCACCCGTCGACTGGTGATCCCGGCGGACCTCGGTTACGGCGCAAGTGGCGCCGGCGGCGTGATTCCGCCCCATGCCACCCTGCTGTTCGAAGTCGAACTGCTCGGCGTCTGAGCCGAGTCGTCCCACCACGAGGCCCACCACGAGGAGACCCACGATGCGCAAGAACATCGAATTCAAGACCGACGACGGCGTGACCTTGCGCGGCTGGCATTACCTGCCGGACAGCGGCAAGGGGCCGTTCCCGACCATCGTCATGGCCCACGGCTTTTCGGCGACCAAGGAGCTGTTTCTCGACAAGTACGCCGATCTGTACTGCGCGGCCGGCATGGCCGTGCTGGTCTATGACCACCGCAACCTCGGCGCCAGCGACGGCCAGCCGCGCCAGGAAATCGATCCCTGGGCGCAGGTCAACGGCTACCGCGACGCCATCACCTTCGCCGAAACGCTGCCGGAAACCGATGCCAGCCGGATCGGCATCTTCGGCTCCAGCTACAGCGGCGGGCATGTGCTGGTGGTGGCGGCGCTCGACCGTCGCGTGAAATGCGTGGTTTCGCAGGTACCGCTGGTCGATGGTCCGCGCAATGCCCAGCGCATCGTGCCCGCTCACGCGATGGCGGGCATGCGGGCGATGTTTGACGCCGACCGCCGCGCCCGCTACGCCGGCCAGCCGCCGATCCGCCTGCCGGTGGTGTCCAACGACGGCACGCCGTGCGCGCTGCCGACCACCGACAGCTACGACTTCATGGTCGACGTCGGCAGCAAGAAGACCGACACCTGGATCAACGAGGTGACCCTGCGCTCGGTCGAGATGTTCATGGAATACAACCCGGGCGCCTACATCGCCCAGATCAGCCCGACACCGCTGCTGATGCTGGTGCAGCTCGGCGATCACCTGACGGTGGCCGATCTGGCGCTGGAGGCTTACGAAAAGGCGCTGCAGCCGAAGAAGCTGATCACCATGCCGGGCGGCCACTTCGCTGCCTACATCGACAACTTCGAGACCGCCGGTCCGGGTTCGCGCGACTGGTTTGCCGAGCACCTGCGGTAGGCACGCCGTTCGGCTGCCACGCCCGCCGCGTTCGTCGCCATTCGCGTGGCGGCGACGCGGTACGGCGCGACGATCGCTCCATCGGCCATCCGGCCCTCGTTCAAGGAGACCTCGTCATGCAGACCGCCATCGCCTACTCCCGCCTGCTTCGCCAGATGGCCGAACGGCAGCGCCAGCAGCATTCGCAGGTCGCCAACCCGGGTCTGGCCGGCAATCCGGCGCGGCCGTCCAACCCGCCGGCGCCGACAGCGAACCAGGGCACGGCGCGCTGATCACCCGCCCGGGGAGCGGGCCGCACCACTGCCAGCGCGGACGGTTTAAAGTCCGCGCATGAACAAGACCCTGCTTGCCCTCGCCCTTGTGGCCCCGCTGCCAGCGCTCGCGCTGCCGGGCCTGTCCCTGGAAGCCAACGCCTTTGGCGGCGGCACCTCGATCGATGCCGCCGGCAATGGATCCGGCGACGGCAAGGGCGTCGAGTACGGCGTCCGTGCCGCCGCCAAGCTCGGCAGCGGCCTGTTCGCCGACGGGCAGTACACGCGCCTGAATCCGGAAGACAACGCCTTCGGCGACGGCCTGAATGCGCGGATCGACGAGTTTCGCGTCGGCGGCGGTTACGCGCTGTCGCTGCCGATCGTGCCGATCCTCACCGCCGGCGTGTACGCGCACTATGTGACGCAGGACGTGAATCTCGGCAGCGCCGGTTCCGGCAACAGCAATGGCTACGATTTCGGCGTACTGGGGCGCTTCGACCCGTTGCCGTTCATCGGGGCCTACGCCCGCGTCGGCAAGATCGAGAGTACCGGCTTCGCCGGCTACGGCTCCGACGGCGTCGATTCGCTGATCGGCGTCGACCTGTCACTGATGCCGTTCGTTCGCCTGTTTGCCGAATACCGCTACACCGAGGCGCTGGCCTCCGGCGCGAAATTCGATTCCCATGGCTTCCGCGGCGGCGTCAAGATCGGTCTCTGAACGCGGCCCGATTCTCTCGAAAGGCCCGCCTTGATGGCGGGCTTTTTCGTTGCACCGGCGGCCCGGAAATTTTTCGCCGGCACCGGGAATAAACCGGCGTCCGACCCGTTGTCGGAGGGCAGCCCGCGGCTTGAACCTCGGCGCGTGTTCATGTTCCGGACATCGCGCGGCAAGGAAGGCGGCGTCACGCTGCGCAGTCCTCTACCGCCGCTTCAGTACTCACGACCTCCCCGCCATGTCCTTCCGATCGCTACCTGCTGCCGGGCTACTCGCCTGCAGCCTGCTCGCCGCCGTCGCCCACGCCGGACCGACCGACCTCAGCTTCCCGCCGAGCAGCTCGGCGGGTCACGACTTCAACCACGCGCCGATCGGCCAGTCGTTCCGAGCCGAAACCGCCGCCGTCCGCGCCGGCCTGCACCTGGCTGACCAGCATTCGTTCGGCCAGTGGCTCGCCAGCCGCTCGCCGGGTCAGACCGTGGCGCCGTATCCGTATGCGGTGGCGCCATCGGTGCGTGTTCGCGCCCAGCTGCTGGCCGGCGAAGGCGTGACGGGTGCGGTGCTGCACAGCCGTGACCTGACGTTGACCGCGCCGTACTTCGGGTTTGTCGAGTTCGATTACGGCGCCGCCGGCATCCGCCTGACACCAGGCCTGATGTACACGCTGCTGCTGACCGACATCTCCGGCCAGTCGTACCCGAACGGCGTGACCGGCTGGGTGTCATCGGCCGTGCATGACTTCTCCACCGCTGCCGCGCTGCCGCCCGGCGCCTACGCCAACGGCCTGCCGGTCCTGCAGGGGCAGGTCCAGTTCAATGACGCCGGCATCGGCGACAACGCCTTCCAAGCGATCGACACCACCGCCACCAGCCCGCCGCCGCCGCCGCCACCACCGCCGGCCTGCTCGGGCAACTACGCGGTGGTGAGCACCGTGGCGCTGAAGTTCATCGAGGTGAACGGCGGCCTGAATACGGCTGATCGCGTGTACTACGCGCCGCAGGCGGCCACCACGTTCACCGGCGGCACCACCACGTTCAAGCTGCAGGAACGGGTCAGCTATGTCGGCACCCTGGACGTGGCCGGCTGCCATGCGACCAGCATGACCGTTTACCCGGTGCCGACACCGGTGGTGGTCAGCGGCACCCTGCCGGCGGCCACGGTCGGCACCGCTTACTCGGCCACCCTGACGGCGTCCGGCGGCATCGCGCCGTACAGCTGGTCGGCGATCGGCCTGCCGGCCGGGCTCAGCTTTGCCAACGGCACGATCAGCGGCACGCCGACCGTGGCCGGCACCAGCACGGTGACGAGCGATACCGCCGACGCGATCGGTCAGACGGCGCGCACGGGCTACACGCTGACCGTCAATCCGGCCGCGCCAACCTGCTCGGCATCCACCGGCCGCGACAGTCGCGGCACCGGCAAGATCACCGCGCTCGGCAGCGGCTACGTGATGATCGGCACGCTGAAGCTGACGCTGAACAGCTGCACGGTGATCAAGCCGAAGAAGGGCAGCACGACACTGAAAGTCGGCCAGACCGTCGACTGGAACGGCATTGGCACCGGCACCGTGATCCCGGCCAAGTCGATCGACGCCCGCTGAGCCCGGCGCCTCACGCGCCACCAGCGTTGAGCGGAAAGGGCCGGCATCGCTGCCGGCCCTTTTTCGTTGCTGCAGGCGAAGCGGCGCGACGCTCAGCCGTTCAACCAGTCCAGATAGCGCTTCACCCCTTCCTCGACGGTCAGGAACGGCCGGTCGTAGCCGATGGCCCGCAGCTGCTCGTGGCTGGCTTCGGTGTAGCTCTGGTAGCGGCCGACCAGGTTGTCCGGGAACGGCACGTAGTCGATGCGGCCACGGCCATGCCAGGCGATCACTGCATTGGCGATGTCGTTGAACGGCTGTGCGCGGCCGGTGCCGCAGTTGTAGATGCCGGACTTCTGCGGGTGATCCCAGAACCACAGGTTCATCGCCACCACGTCGTCGACATGGATGAAGTCGCGGCGCTGGCCGCCGTCCGGGTAGCCGTCGCTGCCGGCGAACAGGCGGCAGACGCCGTCCTTGGCAATCTGGTTGTTGAAGTGGAATGCGGTCGACGCCATGCCGCCCTTGTGCTGCTCGCGCGGGCCGTAGACGTTGAAGTAGCGCAGGCCGACTACCTGATTGCGCGGCTTCGTGCGACGCACGTACTGGTCGAACAGGAACTTCGAGTACGCGTACATGTTCAGCGGCTTCTCGCAATCACGTTCCTCGCGGAAGCCGTTGGCGCCCATGCCGTAGACCGACGCCGAGCTGGCATAGAAGTACGGAATGTCGTGCTGCTGGCTGTAGTGCAGCAGCACCTTCGAGTAGCGGTAGTTCACGTCCATCACGAACTTGCCGTTCCACTCGGTGGTCGCCGAGCAGGCGCCCTGATGGAAGATCGCGTGGATGCGCGGCAGCTCTCCGCGCTCGACCCGCGTCAGGAACTCATCCTTGTCGAGGTAGTCGGCAATCTCGGCCTCGGCGAGGTTGCGGAACTTGGTGCCGTCGGTCAGCTCGTCGACGGCGATGATGTCGCTGCGGCCCCGCGCGTTGAGGCCGAGGACGAGGTTGGAGCCGATGAAGCCGGCTGCTCCGGTGACGACGATCACGTTGCTTCTCCCAGTACCA
>CAYPJK010000024.1:13033-14628 GCA_964411025.1 uncultured Nevskia sp. | reverse complement strand
CAGCGCTTCCAGGCCCTTGGAATTGCGGCCCAGGAGAATGCGGTCGATCAGGCCGTTGGCCTTGTCCTCGCCCAACGCGCCGACCAGCACGCGACGCACGTAATCATCGG
The DNA here is from genome assembly GCA_964411025.1 of uncultured Nevskia sp. GTDB lineage: Bacteria > Pseudomonadota > Gammaproteobacteria > Nevskiales > Nevskiaceae > Nevskia. The sequence continues at coordinate 14,518 of CAYPJK010000024.1, read as the reverse complement.
CACCGACACCGAGGCTGGTCTGGGAGTCGAGCTCGGTGACGAAGCTTTCCAGCACCTCGGTGGCGCGCTCGCGCGACACGTTGGTCAGGGTGGCCATCGCCTGCCCGACCTTCTGCACGTCCTTCGCGCCCATGTGCTTGAGCACTTCGGCGGCCTCGGCCTCGCCGAGCGACATCAGCAGGATCGCCGCGCGCTCGGGCCCCGGAATATCCTGCTTGGCAACGGCACTCATCCTTCACTCCCGATCCAGTTCTTGACCAGCTGGGCGACGCGCTTGGGGTCCTGGGCGACGGCGGCGCGGGCCACTTCGAGCTTCTGCTCGTAGACCTTCGGCACCTCCGGTGCAGGACTTGTGCCCAGGCTCAGGCGGTCTTCGGCGACCTCGCCCGGCAGTTCGTTGCCGGCGGCAGCCGCCACCGCCCGCCGCTCGGCCATCGTTTCCAGAACGCCGTCGACGGTCTCCGGTGCCGCCGGCACCGCCGGTGACATCAGGCTCTTCAGCATCGGCCGCACCACCAGCAGCGCGATCAGCAGCACCACCAGCGCGCCAACGCCCTGACGCGCGTAATCGCGCATTTCCGGCTGCTGCCAGATCGGCAGCGGCGCGATCTCGGCCAGCGCATCGGCCGGCATGAACGGCGCGTTCTGCACGGTCACGGTGTCACCGCGCTTCTCGTCGAAGCCAACCGCCTCGCGCACCAGCGCCTGCACCTTGGCCAGCTCATCGGCGTTCAGCGCGGTCGGCACCATCACGCCCTTGTCGTTGGCCTTCGGCAGGTTGTCGACCAGCACCGCAATCGACAGCCGCCGGACGCTGCCCGGCGCGCGCCGGGTATGGCTGACGGTCTTGTCCAGCTCGAAATTGCGGGTGGCACTGCGCGATTCGCTGGTCGGCGGCGTCGTGGCACTGGCACTGGCGCTGCTGCCGGGCACCGGCTGGCCGTTGACGGTGTTCAGCGGCACCGCCTGGGCCGGGCTCGGCGGCTGGTTGGAGGTGGCGCCCGGCACGCCCTGCGGCGGCGTACCACTGCCGTTGCGGTTGGCTTCCTCGCTGGTCTGCTCGCTGCGGATCGCCTGCGGATTCGGGTTGTACGCCTCGCGGGCTTCCTCGGTGACGCTGAAGTCGAGATCGGCAGCAACCTGCGCACTGACCCGGCCGGCGCCCATCATCGGTGCCAGCAGCTGTTCGATCCGGCGCACGTAGTCGGCCTCGACGCGACGCGTGAACGCGAACTGCTCGGCGGAGGCATCGGCATCGCCGTCGGCGCCGTCCTTGGTCAGCAGATGGCCGTACTGGTCGATCACGGTGACTGCCGACGGCAGCAGGTTCGGCACGCTGGAGGCGACCATGTGGACGATCGACGCCACCTGCCCGGCTTCGAGCTGCCTGCCCGGATGCAGCTCCAGCAGCACCGAGGCGCTGGCCTGCTCGCGGTTGCGGGCGAACGCCGACGGCTTCGGCAGCGCCAGATGCACGCGTGCGCC
>CAYPJK010000024.1:0-13023 GCA_964411025.1 uncultured Nevskia sp. | reverse complement strand
CCTTGACCGCCATCAGGCTGCCGATGGTCCGCGACAGCTCGGTTTCCAGTGCCAGTTGATAGCGCGCGGTCTCGATGAACTGGCTGGTGCCGAAGCCCTGCTCCTCGCGGATCATCTCCATGCCCAGCGACGAGCCCTTCGGCAGTCCCTGCGAGGCCAGCCGCAGCCGCGCCTCGTGCAGCTTGTCGGCCGGCACGGTAACGCCGCCGGTGGCGGCATCCAGGTGGTACTCGATGCCGGCGGCGCGCAGCGCATCGGCCACTTCGGCGGACTCCTTCTCGCCCAGATTCGGATAGAGCGGCGCCAGGTTCGGCTTCTGGGCCCAGAAGAACAGCGTGATGCCGGCGGCGATCGCCAGCGCCACGCCGGCGATCGCGATCAGCTGGCGAACGCCCGGAAGGTCCTGGAGCTTGCGGGACGCCAATCCCGCCGGAACTGCGATTTCAGCCATGGTCGTAGGGGATCTTCAGATCACAGCGGCATGTTCATGATGTCCTGGTACGCGGACACCATCCGGTTGCGGACCTCGACCATCGCCTTGAACGACACCTGCGACTTCGAGGTCGCCAGCATCACGCTGGCGAGGTCGGTGTTCGGGTCGCCCAGCTCGAACTTCTTCTGCAGGTCGCCCGCCGTGTTCTGCGCCTTGGCAACCGAATCGACGGCGTTCTTCAGCAGGCTGCCGAAGCCGTTCGCGGCAGCGCCTTCGGCCGCCGGAGCGCCGGCCGCCGCCGCACTGGCCGGACGGTTGGCGGCCTGGGTCTGCAGCGTGCGGATCTGCGACAGCACGCGGTTGACGTCGATGGAGTTCATGGCCAAGTCCGACTGGGTTTGCAGGCCGGGGAGCAAGACCTGTTCCAGTCGCCGCAACCCGCTTGTGCCGGCAAACGGCGACGGATTTACGTCACAGCCGGCCGCACGGTCAGGCGGTTGACGGCGCACGCCGGTGGCCGCTTAGCCATCCAAGGTGCGGCGCGACGCATCGCCCCCGCCTGCAGGAGAGCCGGCAGAACGCCGAAAGGCTGCCACCCGGCAGCCTTTCGAGGGACCGAACATGTGGCCCACAGCAGGCGCTGCGGGCCGGCGCTCGCTACAGCGTGGCCGATTCCGGATCGCTGCCGTCGTCGCGCTGCAGACCGTACTTGCGCAGCTTTTCGACCAGGGTCGTGCGGCGGGTATTGAGCAGCTTGGCGGCGTGCGCCACGACGCCCGACGACTGCGCCAGCGCCTGCTTGATCAGCGCCAGTTCGATGGTTTCGATGTGGTCCTTGAGGTTCACGCCATCCGGCGGCAGCTGGGCGGCACCGGTCGGGAAATACGCGGTCGATGCCGCCGCCAGCGGCGGCAGGCTGGAGACCGCAGTGAAGCCACCGGCCGACGCCAGCGAGGCCGACGACGACGCCATGCTGCCGCTGCTGCTGGCGCGGCCGTTGACGACGATCGGCTGCAGGTCTTCCTCGGCCACCGCCGGTACCGACAGCGGCTGCGGCACCGGCGCCGGGATCGGGATGTTCTGGCGGTAGCGCGCCGGCAGTTCGGCGACGCCGACCACCGCGTGCGGATGCAGCACCGCGAGGCGTTCGATCAGGTTCGAGAGTTCGCGGACATTGCCGGGCCAGTGGTAGGCGCGCAGCGCGTGCACGGCATCCGGCGACAGCCGCACCGAGCCGTGGCCGTTGCGGCGCATCGCGTCGATCAGGTCGTCGATCAGCAGCGGCAGGTCCTCGAGCCGTTCGCGCAACGCCGGCATCTCGATCGGAAACACGTTCAGGCGGTAGAACAGGTCTTCGCGGAACGTGCCCTTGACGATGTTGTCCTCGAGATTGCGATGGGTCGCGGCGATGATCCGCACCTCGCAGCGCATGCTGCGGTTGGAGCCCACCCGCTCGTAGGTGCGCTCCTGCAGCACGCGCAGGATCTTCACCTGCATCGGCAACGTCATGTCGCCGATCTCGTCGAGAAACAGCGTGCCGCCATCGGCCATCTCGAAGCGGCCCTTGCGCGAGGTGATCGCGCCGGTGAACGCGCCTTTCTCGTGGCCGAACAGTTCGGACTCCAGCAGTTCGCTCGGAATGGCACCGCAATTGACGGCCACGAACGGCTTGTCGCGGCGATTGGATTGCTCGTGCACGGCGCGGGCCACCACTTCCTTGCCGGTGCCCGATTCGCCGGTGACCAGCACGGTGGTGTCGTGGCCGGCGACCTGCTCGATCATCCGCCGGACTTTCCGGATCGGCGCGGAATTGCCGGTCGGGCCGATCAGGCGGGTGGCGGCGGCTTCCTGATCCATGCGGACCAGGCCGGCGCGGCGCAGCAGGTCGTTCAGCTGCGCGTAGCGCACCGGCTGGTCCAGCGCGAAGCAGGCGCTGCGATCAAGGCCGAACTGCTCGCACAGCGCTTCCTGGCGATTCGGCGACACCAGCAGCGGCGGATGGTGGCGATCGCGCTTGAGCCATTCGACGAAGCGGCTCAGCGCGGCGCCGTCGGCCTCCTGGCCGATGATCACGGCCAGCCATTCCTGCGGCCGACGCTCGGCGAGTTTCAGCGCGGCGGCCGACGGCACGCAGACCGGAATGAAATCGATGAACTGCAGGATCGACGCCAGCGACGCGGCGCTCTGGTCGTCGCCGTCGATCACCAGCACGCGCGACTCAGCCATGCGTGCTGCCCTCCGCGCCGGCGTCGCCATGCGACATGTTGGCGCGCACGTATTCGGCGATCCGGTGCTCGTAGTCGTGCTTGGAAATGAAGCCGTCGGCACCGGCCTGCGCGGTGTGCTCGCGGTGCTCGGCGTCGTCGTAATGGCTGGCGATCAGGATGCGCGGCGGCGCGTCCTGCGCCTTGATCAGCCGGGTTGCCTGCAGACCGCCCATGCCGGGCATCGACAGGTCCATCAGGATCAGGTCGGGCCGCAGTTCCTCGGCCAGCCGGACGGCGTCGTAGCCATCGTGACCCAGACCGACGACGCTGATCTCCGGCACCGAGGCCAGCAGGTGGCGGGCCAGCACCAGAAAGGCCTCGTTGTCATCAACCAGGAGCGTTCGAACCGTATTCATCTTCCTCGTATCCCCGACCCGCACTGGCGGGCTGCATGCGCCTTGCGGCGACGATGGCGTCATCCCGCCATTCTGACGGCAACCCGCGCCGCGTTGAGCTTGCGTTCCTTGGCCGGTGCAATTTTCATGGCTTCGCGGTACTTGGCAATGGTCCGACGGGCGATCCGCACCCCGTTGCGGGCCAGGATCGCGGCAATCGCGCCATCGCACAGCGGCGCGCCTGCCTTTTCGCCGTCGACGATGCGGCGGATCATCGCCCGCACCGCGATGCCCGACGTATCGGCCTCGGTGCCCTGGATCTGGCTCGGGAAGAACGCCTTCATCGGGTACACGCCCCAGGGCGTGGCGACGAACTTGTTCGAGGTGACACGGCAGACGGTGGATTCGTGCATGGCAATCGCGTCGGCGACTTCGCGCAAGGTCAGCGGCAGCATGCCTTCCTCGCCGCGCTTCAGGAATTCGCGCTGCCGCTCGAACACCACGCGGGCGGTCTTGAGCAACGTCTCGTGGCGCATCTCCAGGCCGCGCACCAGCCAGCGCGCCTGCTGCAGCTGGTCCTTCATGCCTTTGTGGCTGGCGGCGTTGGCGCTCATCATCCGTTCGTACTGCCCGTTGATGCGCAGCTTCGGCAGGTTCACCGGGTTCAGCTCGACCTTCCAGGCACCGGCGACGCCGCTGACGATCAGATCCGGCACCACGGCCTGGGCCGGCTCGATGCGCGAGGCACCCGGCTTCGGATCCAGCGTGCGGATCAGCTCCATCGCCGCGATCAGCTTCGCTTCGGTGGCGCCCAGCTCGCTGCGCAGGTTGGCGAAATCGCGCGCGGCGACGCGTTCCAGATGCTCGGCGACCAGCGTCTCCGCGAGGTTCTTGCCCGGCGTGCCGGCCTTCACGGCGTCGAGCTGCAGCAGCAGGCATTCACGCAGGTCACGGGCGGCGAAGCCGGTCGGCTCGACGCCCTGCACGGTGCGCAGCGCGCCTTCGAGTTCGGCCATCGACACCTGCCACTCGGCCGGCAGCTGGCCAAGCAGGGTGTCCAGCGACACTTCGAGGTAGCCGTTGTCATCGACCACTTCGATGATCGCCACCGCCAGCTGCCACTCGCGCTGCGAGGTGATCACCAGCTCCAGCTGCTCGAGCGCGGCGACCCGGGTGTCCTCGATCGGCGCGGCGGCGCGGCGCGCTTCCAGCGGTTCGCCGTCCTCGCCCGGCTCGCCGCCGGACCAGGATTCCGCGCTGGACCAGTCGTAATCGGCGTCGACCCGTTCGATGGCCGCGGTGTCGCAACCGGACACCGGCGCTTCGGTGGAGTCCGCCGCCTGCGGCGCGGGGTCGGCCAGCTGCGGGGCCGGCGCTTCGGCGCCGGCCGAGGTCGGGGTGGCCGACTCGTCGCGCTCCAGCATCACGTTGCAGTCCATGGCCGACTCGACCTACTGCTCCAGCTCGATCGCCGAGAGTTGGAGAAGTCGAATGGATTGAAGGAGTTGCGGCGTTAGTGCGACGTTCTGAGAAACCCCCATCCGTGTCGTTGCTTTCATGTCTGCTCCCCTGTGCGCTGGCTTGCGCCTGATCTGGTGGAAGCATCTTTGTTGAACGGCGAGGTCTGCCCAATCCGTTTTTTCCTGACTGCTTGTCAGCAAAATCCTGACAAGTGTCAAAAGCTGATCGGGACGTCTGCCACTGGTCCGGAAATTGCCCTCGCTGGTCGATGGACAGGATTCGGACAGGTTCGGAATCCGCATCGGCGGCGACCGCGCCGTGCGGGTTCAGAGCGGCGCCGCGCGGCGCGGACAACGCCAGCAGCGTCAGGGAGGGTCAGCCTTCAGCGCCTTCCAGGCCGGTGCGGATCGCGTAGCGCATCAGCGCATTGGTGCCGTACAGGCCCAGCGCGTCCATCATCCGCGCCCGATGGGTTTCGACGGTCTTGGCGCTGATGCCCATCAGGTTCGCAATTTCCTTGGTCGACTTGCCACGCGCGATCAGGCTCAGCACCTGCTGCTGGCGGCGCGGCAGCGTCACGCTGTCTTCGGCACGGGCCGACTTGCGCGGGCCGACCACGCTGTGGGCGATGCCGGGGCTCAGGTAGATCTGCCGGCGCTCGGCGGCCTTCAGCGCCAGTTCCAGTTCCACCGCCTCGCCCTGCTTGGACAGGTAGCCGACCGCGCCGGCCTTCAGCGCCGCCCGGACCTGCGAGCTTTCCGCGCGCGCCGACAGCACCATCGCCGAGGTCGCCGGGTAATGGCGGCGGATCTGCTGGATCGCGTCGATGCCGTTCAGGCTCGGCAGCTGCAGTTCCAGCAGCACCAGGTCCGGCGATTGCCGCGCGACCTGTTCCAGCAGCTGCTGGCCGTCGCCGGTCTCGCCAACCACCTCGATGCCGGCCAGCGTCTCGCAGAGACGGCGGATGCCGGCACGGACCAGCGGCTGGGGATCGGCAAGGACGAGGCGCATGGCGCGGCGGCGGATGGACGGACGGGCGGACGGTGCGCCGCAGTCTATCGCCAGCGCCGCCGCCTCAGCTGCCACCGCGCCGGTGGCCGGCAATGGCGCGCCGGTGGCGCAAAAAGACATGACGTTCCAGCGCCGCCTGCAGCGCGTCGCCGAACGGCGCGAAGCGGGCATGGCGTTCCTCGCCATCGACATGGCTGATCCGCGCCGGCCAGATGAACGGCTGCGGCACGCTGCGGTGCAGTTGCAGGCTCAGCAGGCCGGCCTCGCCCGCCGTCTGCGGGCCGACGAACACCGCGCCCTGCCAGGACAGCCGTACCCGGCCGGCCGGCGGCGCGGCCGCCTGCTGGGCGATCAGGAAGCCGAGCAGGTCGATCACCAGGTTGAGCTTCTGGTTCAGCCGGCCGATCTCGGCATCGAGCGCAGCGGCCTCGTCCGGCATCGGGCTGCTGCGGCTTTCGTCGAGCACCGCCACGGCGGCCAGGACCCGCAGGTTGTCGTCGTTGTACTGCTCGCGGCGCAGGCCGCCGATCGCCTCCGCCAGCGGCGTCCAGTGCAGCGGCAACGCCGCCTCGTAGCTCGGCGCGCCGATCAGCGCAGTGGCGTGGATGTCAGGTGCAGTCATGGCAGCGGCGACCGGTGGCGGGACGACGCCGGCTGCCGTGCAAGCCGCAGGCCCGTCGCCGGTGCCGGAAGGCCGGCGCCCGCACTCGGTGAACCTCAGTGGTGCCGCGCGGTGGCCGGCATCGCGTCCCAGCCGCCCTTGATCTCGCGCAGCAGGGCGATCACTTCGTCGAGGCCGGCCGGGTCGTCGGCCAGGTTGGCAGCCGGCAGCCGGCCCAGCATGTAGTCGTAGAGCCGCGCCAGATTGGCCGCCAGTTCGCCGCCGGCCTTCAGGTCGAGGACCAGCCGCAGGTGCTCGATGATCGACATCGCCGCCCGCAGGTCGCGGTGCTTGGCGTCGCGCTCCTTGCGCAGCATCGCACCGCGGGCGAAGGCCAGACGGTCGATGGCGCCGCCGAGCAGCATGGCGATCAGCTTGACCGGATCGGTCTCGACCGTTGCCGCGGCAACGCCGGTCTGCCGGTACTGGTTCATCGCCGAATTCATGTAATGGGCCATGTCGCGCTCCGTGTCTCGATTGCACTTCTTAACGGCTGCGGCGCCGGAATCTTGAGACCGAATCGCGAAAAAACCGTGATCTTTCAGCGCTGTCGCAGCGGCATCAGCCGAGCTTGGCGAGCTGCTGGCTGAGGTAGGTGCTGGTGCTGTTGAGCTTCGACATCAGCGTGTCCAGCGCGGTGAACTGGGCGCGGGTCCGCGCTTCGTAGGCCGCCATCCGGGTATCCACTGCCTGCTGCTGGCGCGCCAGGTCCTTGACCCGGGCGTTGAGGCCGTCGGTCTTGGCCTTGATCTGGCCGTCGTCGGCGAGCAGCGTCTTGGCCAGCGCATCGAGTCGGGTGGCGATGCCGTCGTCGGCGGCGAACAGCCGCTGCACCGCCGAGAAATCGGTGCTGATCGCCTTGCTGAACTTGGCGGGGTCGGAAATCAGGGTGCCGTCAGCGGAGGTCTTGATGCCGAGCGCCGACAGCGTCTTGTAGTCGCCGGCCGAAGCCGTGGTGCCGCCGATCACGTTGCGCAGCGCCTGGGTCGCCGACAGCACGGTGGCATCGCCCAGCAGCACGCCGGCGGTCTGCGCGGTGGCGTCGTACTTGGTCTGGGTCCCGATGAACTTGACGAGGTTGTTGTAGGCGTTGACGAAAGTCGCCACCGCCGTCTCGGACGCCTTCTGGTCCAGCGACACGGTCAGCGCCGTGCTGGTGCCCGGCTCGGCCTTGACCAGGTTCAGGGTCAGGCCGTCGACTGCCGTGGTCACCGTGTTGGAGCTGCTGGTGGTCTGGAAGCCGTCGACCTTGACCACCGCGTCGGCCGCCGCCTGCGACACCGTGGTGTTGAACAGCGTGGTCGACACGCTGACCGCATTGGCGGTGCCGGTGGAACGGCTGGTCAGCAGCAGGCGGGCGCCGCCGGAGTCGGAGACGATCGCCGCACCGACGCCCTTGTTGTCGCTGGCCGCATTGATCTTGTCGCGCAGATCAGCCAGCGTGTTGGCGCCCTCGGCCAGATTGACGGTGAACGAACTGGCGCCCACCGAGATGGTCACGTCGCCATTGCCGACCGTGGCGCCGCTGGACGCATACAGATCGCTGGCGCGCTTGGACGCTGCGGCCAGCGAGACCACTTCGACCGAATAGTTGCCGGCCACCGCCTTGTTCTCGGCGCTCGCCGTGTAGTACGTGGTGTTGGCCGGCGTTGCACTCAGCTTGCCGAGCCCGCTCGGCGTGCCGCTGGTGCCCGGCAGCAGCGCCTTGGCGGCGGTCTGAAGACTCGCCAGCAGCGAACGGAAATTGCCGAGCGCCGAAATCGTCGTGTTGGCCTTGGTGGTGGCGATCGACAGGCGCTGGTCGGCGGGGCCGCGTTCGGCGGCCACCAGCTGCGACACGATGCTGGCGACGTCGAGCCCGGACCCGACGCCGGCAGAAGTGATGGCGGCCATGGAAATTCTCTTGCGATACGGGAAATCAGGCGACGCGTTCGATCAGCGTGCCCAGCGCCTTGTCGAGCGCCTTGGCCACGCGCAGCGCTTCCTCGGTCGGCATCTGGCGCAGCACCTTGCCGTCGGCGGCGTCGACGATCGACACCACGACACGGCCGCTGTCGTCATCGATGCTGAAGCGCAGGTCGGTGCGCGCGTCGCGGAACCGCTGGTTGAGATCATCGACTGCCTGCGCCAGCTGCACCGGCTCGGCGGCGACCTCGGTCGCGGCCAGCACGGCCGGCTGCTGGACGGCCGGTGCGCTGACCGGCACGCCGCCGGCCGGCACAGCGGTGGAAACGCCAAAACGATCCACGGCCACGGTGGCCTGGATCGCGCTGACGGCGGAACTGGATGGCACGGACATGGACAAGTCCTCGGTGATAAAGCCCGGTGCCCGTGCCGCAGTCCCCGATCAGGCCTGCGACACGGACACCTGGCCCCGCCCTACTCGTTGCGACTCAGCGCAGCAGGCTCAGCACGTTCTGCGGTGCCGAGTTGGCCTGCGACAGGATCGCGGTGCCGGCCTGCTGCAGGATCTGGCCGCGCGTCATCGCGGCCGTTTCCTTGGCGAAGTCGGCGTCCTGGATGCGGCTGCGCGATGCCGACATGTTCTCGGAGGTCGACGCGATGTTCGACACCACCGAGCTGAAGCGATTCTGGATGGCACCCAGCGTGGCGCGCGCCGAGTTGACCTGGCCGAGCGCCGAGTCGATCTGCTTGATCGCCAGCGAGGCACCGGCATAGCTCGACAGATCGAGCGAGGTCAGGCCGGTGGTGGTCGACGCGGTGCCGGTGACGCCGGTGGCGCCATCGAAGCCGGTGGCAGTGCCGTCATCGGTGCCGCCGACGGTGATGTTCGCCTCCGAGCTCAGCACGATCTTGCCGGTGGAAGAGTCGAACGCCGCGATGACGCCGGTGGTGGTCGAGCTGTTGTTGATCGCATCGACGACCTGGCCGACGCGCTGCTGCGAGGTGCCCGCGGCGCCGATCTGGGTGGAGATGTCGGTGCCGTTGATGGTCAGCGTGCCGGCCGCCAGCGCGCCGAGCGAGCTGATGCCGCTGACAGCGCTGGACTGCGCACTGGCCGAGGTCACCGAGCCGAGCGCCGCGACATTGGCATCGACCAGCGAGCTGACGGTGATCGTTTCGCCGGCGTTGGCGCCGACCTGGAACACCGCCGAGGTGAAGCTGCCGTCGATCAGCGCGACGCCATTGAACTTGGTCTGGTTCGACACCCGGTCGACTTCCGACAGCAGCTGCGCGGCTTCGGTCTGCAGCGCGGCGCGGTCGGTGGCGCTGTTCGACGCGTTGGCCGCCTGCACGGCGAGTTCGCGGATGCGCTGCAGGTTGTTGGTGACTTCGCCGAGCGCGCCTTCCGCCGTCTGGGCCAGCGAGATGCCGTCATTGGCATTGCGCGAGGCGACATCGAGGCCGCGGATCTGTGCGGTGAAGCGCTCCGAGATCGCGAGGCCGGCGGCGTCGTCCTTGGCGCTGTTGATGCGCAGGCCCGAGGACAGGCGCTGCAGCGAGGTGTTCATGCTGCTCTGCGACGACGACAGATTGCGCTGCGCGTTCAGAGACGCCACGTTGGTGTTGATGATTGCAGCCATGGTCAATTCTCCTAAGTAGGTGGCTCTCGGCAGGCTTCGTGACCGTGTCGAGGGGACGGCGGTGCGGCCAGTGACGTGCTTCGACTTGCTTCGTTCCGGCGGTGTCTGCCGTTGAGGGGCTTAGCGGTCCGGGCCGGCAAAACTTGATGGCCGGGGGCGGCATCGGGACAAGCGGTCGTCAACGACCGAAGAACGGTTCATCGGCGGCTTTCTTGCGCGCCGGCCCGGGTTTCGGCGCGATTCGTGCTTGCACGACGTCACGGGCGCGACGTATCGTTCGCACCATTCGAGGCGACCTTCGACGTCGCCCCGCCACTGCCCAAGCACAGCACTCTCCGACGTCATGTCCGCACGTTCACGCCATTCGATGCACCCCACGCACCCGGCCACCGGCCCGGTCTGCGCGTGGACGAATGCCGTCGTCAATCCAGTTGTCGTCGTCGTGCTGCCGCTGCTGTCCCTCGTCAAAACCCGCGTCATCGACTGATCGTCCAGAACATCGGAGATCGGTCACCCGGTCTCCCCAAGGCTTGCGAATGCCCCCGGGAGTGCAGTTCCCGGGGGCTTTTTCGTGATGGGCATTCGCGCTGCCAACACCTTGCGGAACTTGCGTCATGACCCTCGAAGCCTTGTTGCTCCGCTTCACCCGCCTGCTGGGCCTGAAGACCATCACCATCGGCGACGGCCAGCGCGGCCTGCTGTATCGCGATCGCCGGGCGGTCCGGGTGCTGATGCCGGGCGTCACCCGGCTGATCGGCCATTACGCGCCGCTGGACCTGCGGTTGTGCCGGGTCGACGCCAACCCGCTGTATGCCGGGGCCGATTTCGAGCAACTGATCGAAGCGGCCGAGCCGGCCGTTGTCGACGCCTTCACGCTGATCGAAGCCGGGCCCGACGAAGTATTGCTGCTGTCCGTCGACGGCCGGCTCGTCGAGGCCTTGCCGCCGCGCGGGCGCCGCCTGTGCTGGAAGACCGCCACGGCGCCGGTCGTGCAGCGGCTGGCACTGCGCGATTCATTGCAGGTGCCGGCCGGCGTGCTGGCCGAGCTCCAGGCGATCGGCCGCCTCGACGCGCGGATCAGCTGCTTCGAGGTTCCCGACGGCGCCACTGGGCGCGTGTTCGCCGACGGCCGGCTGATCGGCGAACTCGGTCCCGGGCGGCACGGCTACTGGCACAGCGCCCGAAAGCTTGGCTTCCGCGTTGTCGGCGCTCGCCGTCCGCAGGCCGAGCGGCCGTTGACGACCGCCCAGCGCCGGGCGGCGTAGAGCGAATCTCCAAGCAACAGAAATGCCATCTTGTACCTAATGTTTAGATTCTTATTCCATAAACAGCTATCGGTCTTTATTCCCACGCCTTATTTGGTCATTCGTTCTGACGCTGCGGGCTTTCATAATCAGGTCGACCCCGAAAGCCAGGAACTGCCGTGTCCCGACGCGTACCGTGCCCCGTCATTGCCATCGTCGGCGCCGGCTTCAGCGGCACGATGGCGGCCACCCATCTGCTCCGCGAAGCCCGTTCGCCGCTGCGGGTGGTGCTGATCGAGCGCGCCGAAACGGCCGGTGCCGGTATCGCCTATCGGGAGCAGTCGGACCGGCATCTGCTGAATGTGCGCGCCGAAGGCATGAGCGCGTTTCCCGACCAGCCAGGTCATTTCCTGCGCTGGCTCGCCGACTATCGCGGCGACGAAGCGCTGGTCAACCCGGCCGCCTTCCTGCCGCGCCGGCTGTACGGCCACTACCTGCGCGACGTGCTGGCGACCGCCGCCGACCAGGCACCGCGCGACGTCCGGCTCGACATCGTTCAGGACGAGGTCTGCGGCCTCGCCGCCGGCCCGTCGAGACTGGCGTTGCGGCTGGCGTCCGGCGGCGTCATCGAGGCGGATCGCCTGGTGCTGGCGATCGGCAACCCCGGCCCGGCCGATCCGCCGGTCGACGATCGCCGCTTCTATGCGTCGCCGATGTACCAGAGCCACGCCTGGTCGATGCAGGGATTGATCTCGCTGCGCCGGGACGATGCCGTGCTGCTGGTCGGCTCCGGCCTGACGACGCTGGACTGGATCGCCTCGCTGGCCGAACGTGGCCATCGCGGCGCCATCCACGTGGTGTCGCGGCGCGGCCTGCTGCCCCGGCCGCACCAGAGCGCCGCGCGCCACTCACTCGGCTTCGATCCGGCGGCGGCACCGCCGTCGGTGCGCGCGCTGATGCGGCTGATCCGCCGCGAGGTCGCGGCCGTCACCGCCGCTGGCGGCGACTGGCGCTCGGTGATGGATGCGCTGCGCCCGCACGGCCAGACACTCTGGCAGCGGCTGCCGCGCGCCGAGCAGCAGCGCTTCCTGCGCCACGCCCGCACCTGGTGGGACATCCACCGTCATCGCGCCGCGCCGCGCAATCTCGATACCGTGCAGCGGCTGATCGACCGGGGCCAGCTGGAACTGATGGCGGCCCGGCCAGTGACCTTTGTCGAGCACGGCGACCATGTCGATGTGCACCTGCGGCCGCGCGGCCGCGCTGGCACGGTGATCCGCAGCGTGCAGCGGGTGGTCAACTGCACCGGTCCGGACAGCAATTACCGCCGGCTGAACCATCCGCTGCTGAACACGCTGCGCGAACAGGGGCTGGCGCGGGTCGACGACCTCGGGCTCGGGCTCGACACCGACGCCACCGGCCGCCTGCTGCAGCAGGACGGCCAGCCGTCGACGCAGCTCTACACGCTCGGCCCGCCGCGCAAGGGCGCGCTCTGGGAAACCACCGCCGTGCCGGAAATCCGCCAGCAGGCGCAGGCACTTGCTCGTGATCTGCTGGATTCGCTCGAACCGCTCCGCAGCGAAGCTGGCGAGCTGCGCGGCCTGCTGTCCGGACGGCTGGCGACGGCGCTCTGAGCGGCGGATCGAGCGCCGCGACAGGGCCACGGATGGCCCGTCGTCTTTACTCTATTCCGCATATAAAAAGCATTTTATATTTCTTTAAATACTAAATAGCGCACCGTAACCTCTCGCTCCGTCAAGCCTTTGGCGTTCAAGGAGTGAGTGATGGTGATCCACGCGATCAACAGCAGAAACCAGATTCCCGGCCGCATCGTCGAGATCGTGCTCGGCCCGGTGGTCTCGGAAGTCGATGTCGAAACCGAGTCCGGCATCGTCACCTCGATCGTGACCACGCGTTCGATCAAGAGCCTGAACCTGCAGGTCGGCTCGGAAGTGCTGGCCGTGTTCAAGGCCACTGAAGTGATGCTGGCGAAGATCTGAAGCCGACCGCCCGCACGCCGCGTTCCTGCTCAGACTCCCGATCCCCATGTGCCTGATCATCCACCA
>CAYPJK010000023.1:0-14638 GCA_964411025.1 uncultured Nevskia sp. | reverse complement strand
TCAGGATTTCGATGGAGCCGGTCTTGGCGGCGCGATCCAGCGTGACGGCACCGCTGTTCTTGTCGATCTTGCCGCGCCAGAACGAAATGCCGCCCATGTGGGCGGCCTTGAAGCTCGGGTAGGTGTGGCTGGAGTCGATGGTGTAGGTCTCGGGTGCGGCGACAGCGACACCGCTGGCGGTGCAGGCAATGGCGGCGGACAGCAGCAGGCGGCGGGCAGGCATCACGTCGGGATCCTCGGGCAGAAAAAAGCGGGTGTGGACAGCGGACGGCGCGACTCAGCGCGCCGCAGGAACAAACAGCTGGAACTTGATCTTCACCGGGTCTTCGACGATGCCGTCCCAGGCCGGGTCACCGATGCCGAAGGCTTTGCGCGACATCGTCACCACGCCGCTGTAGCGGCTGCCGCCGGCGTCCGTCGTGACGGTCACCGGTGCCTTGAGGTCGGCCTTGCGGCCCTTGAGCACCAGCGTGCCGCTGGCTTCGAAGGTGCCGTTGGCCGCCGGCTTGAGCCCAATCGCGGTGAAGGTGGCTTTCGGGAACCGGACGCTGTCGAACCATTCGGGTTTGCGGACTTCGGCGTTGTAGTCGTCATCGCCGATGTCGAAGCTGGCGGTGTCGATGTCCAGCGTCGCCCTGGCATCGGCCGGCTTCGCGGGATCGTGATCGACGCGGCCGGAGAAGCGCTTGAACGGCGCTTCGACCGGGACCCCCATCTGGGTGAACACGGCGCTGAGCGTGCTTCTGGAGGCGTCGATGGCGCGCTCGGCGGCCAGCAGGCTGGCGCTGGTGCCGAGCAGGACCAAGGTGATGACGGCGGATATCGGCTTCATGGCGGTGGCGAAGGCGGTGTCGGTGTGGATCGGCAGGCTCAGGCGCTGCGGCCGCGCGTCAGCCACGGCAGCATGCGGCCGAGGGTGCCGTCGCGGTCGACCAGCTGGTGCTTCACTGCGGCGGCAGCATGCACTGTGACCAGCGCGGCCATCGTCCAGTTCAGGCATTCGTGGACGTCCTTCAGCAGCGCCGCCAGTTCCTTGTTCTTGTCGACCAGATCGGGCACCTGCAGGGCCTTGATTCCGAAGTAGACCACCGGATAGCCGCTGGCGGAGCTGTACAGCCAGCCGCTCATCGGCACCGCGACAATCAGCCCGTACAGCGCCAGATGCGCTGCGTGCGCCGCCCGCAACTGCCAGCGTGGCTGGCCCGGCAGCGGCGCTGGCGGCGCGTGGCGCGCGCGCCAGGCAAGACGTCCTGCCGCCAGCGCCAGCACCGTCATGCCGCTCCACTTGTGCCAGCTGTAGAGCTTCAGTTTCTCGGGCGACAGCTTCAGGCCGGTCATGTACAGGCCGACCACGAAGCCGCCGACGATCAGCAGCGCGATCAGCCAGTGCAGCGCTATGGCGGTCGTGGTGTAGCGATCGGCAGGCACGGGCGGGCTCGGCATGGTCATGGGACGAAGGGCAGGGGCTGAACCCTAACGCCGCATGTCGGCCGGTGCCAGCGGTGCGGGCCCGCACGGAAATGTGGATCTGACCCCAATTCGTCGGTTTGACCGGAGATTGACGATTAATGACAATCGTCACATGAGAAGCGCAGCCATCACCCAGCCGGCGATCCGCGATCGCATCCTGGCCGAGGCGGAACGCCTGTTCCGTGCCTACGGCTATTCCAAGACCACCGTTGCCGATGTCGCGCAGGCCTGCGAGATGTCGCCCGCCAACGTCTATCGATTCTTCGAATCGAAGGCGGCGATCAACGAGGCGATCACTGAGGTGGTGCTGGCGCGCATGGAAGCGATGGCGCAGGGCATTGCCCGCGAGGCCCGACCGGCGTCCGAGCGGCTGAAGCGGCTGGTGATGGAAGGCCATCGCTTCACCTGCGAGCAGTACCTGAACGAGTCGCGCGTCCACGAAATTGTTGCTATCGCGATGGACGAGCAATGGAGCGTCATCGACGCCCACATCGAACGGGTGCGGGCCTGCTACCGGCTGGTGATCGAGGACGGCGCGCGCAGCGGCGAGTTCTCCGCCGACAAGCTCGAAGACCGCTGCCTGTGCGTCTTCAACGCCGTGATGCCGTTCTGCCACCCGCAGATGGTGGCCGAGCGCTACGCCGAGGACCGTGGCCGGCAGGCCGCGCTGATGGCGGAATTCCTGGTCGATTCGCTGCTGGCCCGGCCGGCCTGATGTCGCTTTCGACTGACAGAAAACCATGTTTCGTCAACTCGGCATCCTGCCGGCTGATGCCCGCGTCGTGTGGCAAGGAGTGTTCGTGAACCGTTTCCCGATGTCCCCGCTGGCCCGCTGCGCCACCTTCGCCCTGCCGCTGCTGCTCAGCGCCTGCAGCAAGCCGCCGGCGGCTCCGGAGGACATCAAGGCGGTGCGAACGGTCGAGGTCACGGTCGGCAAGACCGATGGCTACAACACGTACGCCGGTGAAGTGCGGCCGCGCTATGAATCGAGCCTCGGTTTCCGCGTCGCCGGCAAGATCGAGGACCGGCAGGTCAATGTCGGCGACCGGGTGAAGAAGGGCGACCTGCTGATGCGCCTCGATCCGAAGGACCTGGCGCTGACCGAAAGCGCCAGCCGTGCGACGGTCGCGGCCCAGGAAGCGCAGTTCGCGGTCGAGAAGGCCGACTTCGAGCGTTTCGCGAAGCTGGCCGAATCCGGCTTCATCAGCCGCGCCGAGTTCGATCGCCAGAAGACCCGATTCGAGGCTGCAAAGGCCCAGCTGGAATCGGTGCGGGCGCAGGCGCGGGTCAGCGGCAACCAGACCGGCTACGCCGAGCTGCGTGCCGATGCCGACGGCACCATCACCGCGCTCGACGGCGAGGCCGGGCAGGTGGTCAGCGCTGGCCAGGTGGTGGTGAGGCTGGCGCGCAGCGGCACCCTGGAAGTGGCGGCCAACGTGCCGGAGCAGCTGGTGAGCCGGCTGAAGCCCGGCGCGGCAGTCGACATCCTGCTGTGGGCCGGCGGCGGCAGTTCGACGCCGGGCCGCATCCGCGAGCTGTCGCAGTCGGCTGATCCGGCGACGCGCACCTACGCCTTGCGCGTCAGCATCGACACCCCGCCGCCGACCATGCAGATCGGCATGACCGCCACCGTGCGCATCGTCGACGCGGGCCTGCCGGCGCTGATCCACCTGCCGCTGTCGGCCTATGTCGAGAACGCCGGCGCGCAGGGCGTCTGGGTGTTCGACGAGGCCAGCGGCATCGTGCAGTTCCGGCCGTTGCAACTGGTCGGCTTCCAGCGCAACGAGGTGCTGGTGGCCGAAGGCCTGAAACCCGGCGAGCGCGTGGTCACGGCCGGTGCCGCGCTGCTGCGCCCGGGTCAGAAGGTGAAACGGATGGTGGAAAAGCCGGCGGCCGCGCCGAGCGCAGGCTGAGCCGCTCATGAGCGCACCGAAAGCTGCGAACGAGGGCGGCTTCAACCTGTCGCGCTGGGCCATCCAGCACGATTCGTTCACCCGTTTCATCGTCGTGCTGCTGATGCTCGCTGGCATTGCCGCGTACCTGAACCTCGGCCAGAAGGAAGATCCCGAGTTCACCTTCCGCATCATGGTGATCCGCACCATCTGGCCGGGTGCCACGGCAACCGAGATGGAACAGCAGGTCACCGACCGGATCGAGGAGAAGCTTGCCGAGACGCCGTGGCTCGACCGGACCCAGAGCTATTCCAAGCCGGGCGAGTCGCAGGTGTTCGTGTTCCTGCGCGAGGACACGCCGCCGAAGGACATCCGCGCCACCTGGTACCAGGTCCGCAAGAAGGTCGGCGATGTCCAGGGCCAGCTGCCACAGGGCGTGCAGGGGCCGTTCTTCAACGACGAGTTCGGCGACACCTACATCGCCATGTACGCCTTCGAGGCCGACGGCTTCAGCTACACCGAGCTGAAGGACTATGTCGACAATGCCCGCAAGGTGCTGGCCTCGGTGCCGGGTGTCGAGAAGGTGGACCTGCTCGGCGAGCAGCAGCCGCGCATCTACGTCGAGTTCAGCTACCGCAAGTTCGCGCAGCTCGGCATCACGTTCCAGCAACTGGGTGAAGCGCTACGCGGCCAGAACATCGTCGCCCCGGCCGGGCGCCTGGAAACGGCGGAGCGCGCGGTGTTCGTCCGTGTCGGCGGCGAGTACGACAGCATCCGGCAGATCGAGGACACCCGCTTCCGGGTTGGCGCGGCCACCTTCCGGCTCGGCGATTTCGCCGAGGTCTATCGCGGCTGGGAAGATCCGCCGCGCACCAAGATCCGCCATCGTGGCCACGATGCGATGGCGCTCGGCGTGGTGATGGAAAAAGACGGCGACGTGCTGAAGGTCGGCCGCGAGCTGGATGCGATCGTCACCAGGCTGACCGCCGATCACCCGCTCGGCATCAGCGTGACCCAGATCACCGACCAGCCGGAAGTGGTCAAGCACGCGGTCGGCGAGTTCGTGCAGTCGCTGGCCGAGGCCGTGGTGATCGTGCTGGTGGTCAGCTTCTTCAGCCTCGGCCTGCGCACCGGCATGGTGGTGGCGCTGACCATTCCGTTCGTGCTTGGCGTCACCTTCCTGGCAATGGACTGGGCCGGCATCCAGCTGCAGAAGATCTCGCTCGGTGCACTGGTGCTGTCGCTGGGCCTTCTGGTTGACGACGCGATGATCGCGGTCGAGATGATGGCGCGGAAGCTGGAGGAGGGTTACGACAAGCTGAAAGCAGCGTCGTTTGCCTACACCTCCACCGCCTTCCCGATGCTGACCGGCACGCTGATCACCGCTGCCGGCTTTCTGCCGGTGGGCTTCGCCAAGTCGGCCGCCGGCGAGTACACGTTCTCGATCTTCGCCGTGGTCGGCATGTCGCTGGTGATTTCCTGGCTCGCCTCGGTGTACGTCACGCCGTGGCTCGGCGTGCGGCTGCTGAAGGAGCGGCCGGCCGGCGATCACCACGAGCTGTACGACACGCCGTTCTACGCGCGCCTGCGCTGGTTGATCGATTGGTGCGTGGCCCATCGCATCACGGTGATGGCCGCCACGGTCGCTGCCTTCGCGCTCGGCGTGGCCAGCTTCAGCCTGATTCCCAAGCAGTTCTTCCCGGCGTCGGTCCGCAACGAGATCATGGTGGATCTCTGGCTGGCAGAAGGCGCCAGCTTCACGGCGACCGAAGCGGTGGCCAGGCGCATGGAAGCCAAGCTGAAGGACGATCCCGACGTCGTCGACTACACCGCCTGGGTCGGAACCGGCGCGCCGCGTTTCTATCTGGCGCTGGACCAGCAGCTGTCGCATGTGAACTTCTCGCAGTTCATGGTCGTGGCGCGGGATGCCAAGACGCGCGAGGCCCTGCGCCAGCGCATTCACCAGTGGCTGCTCGACGAATTTCCGGAAGTGCGCGGCAAGGCCGATCCGCTGCCCAACGGGCCGCCGGTCGGCTGGCCGGTGCAGTTCCGCGTGCAAGGTCCGGATGCCGAGGTCGTGCGCCAGTTCGCTGACGAGGTGCGGGCGGTGGTCGACAGCAGCCCGCAGGTGCGGAACGTCCACGACAACTGGCACGAAAAGATCCTGGTGATCCGCGACGACATCGACCAGGACAAGCTGCGCGTGCTCGGCATCACCAGCGAACAGGTGCGCGGTGCCGGCCAGACGATCCTGTCCGGCACCACCATCGGCACTTACCGCGAAGCCAACCGCAACATCGAGATCGTCGCCCGACAGCCGCTCGTGGAGCGCGACAACATCAGCGAGCTGGCCGATGCCTACATGCCGACGGCCAGCGGCGTGTCGGTGCCGTTCTCCCAGTTCGGCACCGCGAAGCCGGTGTTCGAGCCGGGCGTGATCTGGCGGCGCTCGCGTCTGCCGGCGATCACCATCCAGGCGGAGAATCTGCCGGGCACCCAGCCGCCGGACGTGACGATGGCCATCGACCGCCAGCTCGACGCGATCCGCGCCCGGTTGCCGGTCGGTTATCAGATCGCCATCGCCGGATCCCTGGAGCAATCCAAGCTCGCCAACGATTCGATCAACGCCCAGATGCCGATGATGCTGATCGTCATCCTGCTGCTGCTGATGATCCAGTTGCAGCACTTCGGCCGCACGGTGATGGTGCTGCTGACGGCACCGCTGGGGATCATCGGTGCGGCGGCCGCGCTGCTGCTGACCGGACTGCCATTCGGCTTCGTGGCCTTGCTCGGGGTGATCGCGCTGGCCGGCATCATCATGCGCAACTCGGTGATCCTGGTTGATCAGATCGACCAGGACATTGCCGGTGGCCATGATCCGTGGACGGCGATCGTCGAATCTGCCGTGCGCCGTTTCCGGCCGATCGTGCTGACCGCCGCTGCCGCCGTGCTGGCGCTGATCCCGCTGGTCCGCAGCGCCTTCTTCGGGCCGATGGCGGCGGCGCTGATGGGCGGCCTGATCGTCGCCACGGTGCTGACCATGACCTTCCTGCCGGCGCTCTACGCAGCCTGGTTCCGCGTGCGCCGGCCGGCTCCCGTCTAGCGTCAGCCGCCCGCGCCGGACGAGGCGACGTGCGGCCAATGACGGCCCAGGCGTTGCGGTGACGCCGCCGGGTCGCCAGCAGACGCGGTCACCGGGTGGACATTTTGTCCATCCTGCGCCCTGCCGGCGCCCGCCGGGCCGATCTGGCCCTTTTCGTGCAGTGCAACACGAGCAGGCGGGCGCGATAGCAGCCGCACCTTGCCTGCTCAGGGGTGGCCGGACCGATCGAGTCGGTCGTCATCGTCAGCACGGCGCGGGCAGGAGCAGGCAGATGGTTCGAGCATCAATCCGATCGAAGCGGCTGGCCGCGTGGCGGGCCTGGATGCTGACGGGCCTGATGATCTGCGGCCTGGTGCATGCCGACGATGCCAGCCTGGCCGAGCCGGTGCGCTTCCGGGGTGGCGAATCCGGCATCGACCTGGCCGGCGTCCTCGAGCGGCCGGCGTGGCAGGCCCGCGACCAGGCGCTGCCGGCGGTGGTGCTGATCCACGGCAGCGGCCCTAACGATCGCGACGAAACCCTGTACGGACACAAGCCGTTCCGGCTGCTGTCGGCCTGGCTGACGGCCGCCGGCTACGCGGTGCTGCGCTACGACAAGCGCGGCGTCGGGGAATCCGGCGGCACGGCCCAAGGGGCGACGATCCTCGACTTCGCGGCCGATGCCGAAGCGGCCTTCGACTTCCTGCGCTCCCGGCCGGACATCGACGGACAGCGCATTGGCCTGCTCGGCCACAGCGAGGGCGGCATGGTGGCGCCGCTGATCGCCACGCGGCGGCCGGAGGTGGCCTGGCTGGTGCTGCTGGCGCCGCCCGCGGTCAACGGCCGCGAGATCTCCCGCTACCAGAACAGCCAGGGCGCCCTCGATCGCGGCGCCAGCGCACCGGATGCCGAAGCGGCGGCCGAGGAGGCGATCGGCCTGTTCGACATCGTGACCAACGGCAGCGACAGCGCCGAACGCGACCGCCAGCTGCTGGCGGCGCTGAACCGTCTCGCCGGCCGGCGACGGCTGTCGGCGGCAATGGTCGAAGCGCAGCGGGCCACGCTGTCCTCCGCCTGGTTCCGCCACATCCTGGCCTACGAGCCGGCGCCGACCCTGCGGCAGCTGCGGGTGCCGACCCTGGTGCTGTTCGCCGCGCTCGACCACCAGATCGCGCCGATGGTCAACGAGGCACCCGCCCGGGCGGCGCTGCAGGACAATCCGGCTGCCGAAGTGCACGTGCTGCCCGGCGTCAACCATCTGTTCCTGCGCAGCAACTGGGGTGCGGTGGCGGAGTATCCTCGCGTCGCGCCCGGCCTTGCGCCGGTGCTGCACGAGGCGCTCGATCAATGGCTCGAGCGGATCGACCACCGCCAGCCGACCTACACCGCTCGACGATGACTGCCCTGAACGACGCGACGATCTGGATCACTGGCGCTTCCAGCGGCATCGGCGAGGCGCTGGCCCTTGATGCCGCGAAGCGCGGCGCGAAGCTGGTGCTGAGCGCGCGCCGAGTCGCCGAACTGGAACGGGTGCGCGCCGCCTGCCCGGACCCGTCGAAGGTGGCGCTGCTGCCACTCGATCTGAGGCTTGGCAATGATCTGTACGGAATTGTCAAAACCACAACATAACCGATTGATTTTAAATTTCTTTTCTTGAAAGTCTTTGATCGGTCTCGGTCGAGCTAGAAGTCGGCTTTTGCGTCGGCTGATGGGTCTACGTGCCTTATCCAACGATTGACTGGATGCGCCTCGTGATCGACACAGACGGCCTTGACGTCGTGCACCTGCAAGGACGCGCAGCACACTCGAAGTGTTTCGAGCCGGTCGGATTGCAATCCCTTCTCATCCTCAAAGGTCGGCAGCACCCCATCGAAGCTGGATTTCGAAAATCCTCGGGTAGCTACTTCTCCGACATGCACTTCCGGTGCTGGCCTTGACTCGATAACCGAAAAGCCGATTTCCCAGCCTTCATCGGTGTGCTCACCAGATCGGGCATTAATGTCGGTCCCCTTGGGAATTGGTAAGGGCTCAACATACGACGCCTTACGAAACAGAACGACGTTCAGACCTTCCCCGCAACGCCCCTGCTGGACAGACGGGAACAGAATGCCGTCAATCTGAAGCTCGTCGGACGATGCGAGGTAATCCGCTACCGCCTGCGTCACCAGGTAGTCGTTGTGCTCGGCCTCCGGCATCACCGGCTGAACCATCAATCCTCGAAATGTCCTGAGAAACTGCGCCCAGCCCAGCCGATGCGCGTAGTCAGGGTCAAAATTGCTGCCGCTGACCGTGACTGAACTCAGTGCATTGAGGTCGAGCAGTCGGATCGGACGAATGATGTCGAAGCGCCCGGTGAGGACCTGGCTGCCAACGGGCGGACGGACTTCGCTGATCGCAGTCTCGACATTGGTTGCGCCGTAGAACACCGAGATGCCTCTGGCATTCATCCGACCCGCGCGTGCCGAAGGTTCCGGCGGCGGACCGAGTTCCAGATCCGGCCTTTTCAGTGCGGTCAACAACTCCTTTTCATTCTGGAAAACGCGAGCACGGAAGAATGCGGCGTGGGCCGTTCCAACCCCTGCATCGACAATTAGGGGATTGCGATCTCCGCTTCTGTACGACGCCACACCGGCGAAGATCTCGCGCAGATGCTTCACCGCCGCCAGATTGAAGAATCGGGCCTCCGACTGCAAGGAGCGCCTCAGGCGATCCCACTCGGTTTGCCAGTAGTCGCTGTTCGGACCTTGAGATTCGTATTGCGCGGACTCAGCAAACGGCGATTCCTCCCAGCTGTCGCTCGGATCGACGAACCCTTCCCGCTCATCGAGGATCTCTCGAATATCCGCTGCGATCTCGGGGCGCGTCCCAACGATCTCCTGGATCAGCTCCAGAACTGGCTGCCCTTCCCGGTCCCATTCGTAATGGCTCTCTTTGTCGCGCAGGAGCATGTCCTCCCAAGCGTCGGGTTGGTCCGCGGTCCGATAGAAGTGCTCGGAAATGGCCTTGCCGGTACGGTCGGCAAGCTCTGACATCGAGATCGTGGCGCCTTCGCCGCCGCAGTAATCGCAGTCGGCGCTTTCGCCGTTGTCATCGATCAGCTTGACCAGAAATGCTTCGCCGACACAGTCCCCGCAGATCCGGCGTTCCTCAAGTTCCTGATCATTCGACATGCTGGGAATCCTGCGTCGCTGGCATCTGTACAGCAGCCGCTGTGCTGACCGCTGCGGCTTCCACCTTCGATGCCAATTGTTGCCTGACGCCCTGCAACTCTTGTTCAAGCTGGGCGCAGCGCGCTTTCTGACCATCCAGCAAAGCTTCCGAACGAGCAGTCGAAATTTCCAGCTTTCGTACGAGATCGTTGGCTTCTGCGAGTCGTCTTTGCAGAGATGCTTCGATCTCACGGGCATCGACAAGTCGCCGATCCAGGTCGATCCGCTCGGCGCCGGCCTTGCTGACCGCGTCGCGTAGCTGACCGGTTTCCTGCTCCAGACGCTCCTTTTCCAATCGGCTGTCCCGAAGTTGCTGACGGATCGACGCGACCTCCGCGCTCAACGCCGCGGCATTGCTGCTGATCTGCGTCAGCTGCGACAGCTTTTCGGTCAGCGAGCCATTGAGCGCCCGGGCTTCCGTTTGCAGTTGCTGGACCTGGTGATCGTGCCGGCGCAGGTCCTGCTCTCGCTGTTCCTTGGCGGCGGCGCGAAAGTGTTCGAGTGCCAGGCGAGCGTTTTCATGTTTTTCTTCGAGCGACTTCTGATGGCTGGCCTGTTCGGCGAGACGCTGTTCGTACGCCTTGGCCTGCTCCGTCAGACGTGCCACCTGCAATTGTTCGTTTTGAAATGCGGCTGCAAGTGCTGCCCGTTCCGCTCGCTCGGCGGCCAAGGCTTCCTCGGACGCTGCGAGTTCGGCTCGAACACCCTTCGCATCCTGAATCGCTGCGGCGCTTTCAGCCTTGAGGGTGGCCCTCTCTGCAGCGAATCGCGTCGCAGCCGCTTCGATTTCGACCTGCGCCTCGTGCAGAAGACGTTCCGAAAGCTGGGATACCAGTCCCTGTAGTGCTTCGCTGACAGCGATCTTGGAAGACCCGGCCTCTTCCTCTTCCAGTTCCTTGAGAAAGCGATGGATCGTCGACTTCGAGCCGGTATCGCCTAATGCTGATCGAATGGCGTCGATCGAAGGGTGCTTACCCTCCCGAATGAGCTGGTCGCGGGCGTCCTTGACGTCCCATTTGAAAATGCCGGTTCTCGCCATCGCGACCTGCTCCGATTATTTCGTACTTAATTACGTACCATCATATTACGTATTAATTAGCCGATACAAGCCCCAATAATTTCGGCTGTATCTAACAGCGGATAATGGTGAATTATCCGGTGTGAGCAGCGTTCTCGCGCCAGACGGCCCGTCATTAGACGTACTGCGCACTCTGCCGCACGTCTTCTGCTGCAAGATGCGCTCTCCGGCAGCCACATCTGCCTGCGGTATAGCCCCCCCCCGTAAATCCATCTGTCGGCTTGACTCTGGACTATGGTCAAAGGTTTACAGTTCGACCAACGCAAAGCGATGGGTTGATCTGCGTGGCGGCGATACGCAACCGCCTCCCATCGTGAACGTGGTTGCACACCCCACCGATTTCAGTTCAAGCTAATTGAATGCCACTGTTTCGCATCTTGTTGACTGTCCTGCTGGCCTTGAGCTTCTCGCTCCAGGCAGCCGGCGGCATGGCCCGAGGCAAATGCGATCACACGTCGAGAAC
Organism: uncultured Nevskia sp.; assembly: GCA_964411025.1. Taxonomy (GTDB): domain Bacteria; phylum Pseudomonadota; class Gammaproteobacteria; order Nevskiales; family Nevskiaceae; genus Nevskia. The sequence continues at coordinate 3,444 of CAYPJK010000023.1, read as the reverse complement.
GTCGCACTACGGAGCCGCGAGTCATACAGCTATTGACTCGGCCGATGACCCTCATAAGGGACATCACATGGCCGGTCATGTCATGTCCGGTGACAGTACTGACAAGCCATCAACAGAAAAGGGCCCTAGCTGTACCTGCGACTGCTCGTGCCAGGTCGGTCATTGCGCCAGCCATGGCACGATCTCGGTGGCCAAGTCATCTCAATTCGTTTTGACAGGTCTAGGCGACGATGTTCGCCTACCGCTGATCGTCGTCAATCTGACCGCCGCACACGGGTCAGGTCTGTTGCGTCCACCCAGTATCGCCTGATGTGAAGCCGCGGTCGGCGGCGACGGGTTTCCGTTGCCATTCGACGCCTCGCTCACCGGGTTCTCCTTGTTTCTCTGGAGCCCCGTCGTCAGGTTGGTCTGGAGGTTCTTGTGTTTTCCATTCGATTTTCCGTGTCCGCGAGCCTGCTCGCGTTGACGCTGTCTGGCTGTGCCAGCCTCCCTGCGGACTGGGGACGCCCTGAGGTCGCGAAGCTGACCGCCGACCGCGGTCGAGCGCTTCCGCAGCCCTCAGATATCGCAACATTCAACCGCGAGTTGCTCGCAAAGCCGCTGACTGCCACCGCTGCGGTGCAACTGGCGCTGGTCAACAACCCCGCAGTCCGTGCCGAGACCGCACGGTTGGGCTTTGCGGCCGCAGATGTCTACGAGGCGGGCCGTCTCGCGAATCCGGTCTTCTCGTTTGCACTGCTGACCCCGGGGCCGCCTGATGCGGTCGCGCGTCAGGTCACGCTCGGCGTTGCTGTCAGCTTCATCGACCTGCTGTTCCTTCCGGCCCGCCAGCGCTACGCCGACACTCAGTTCGAAGCCGCGAAGCTGTCGGTCGGTTCCGTCGCCATCAATCTCGCTGCCGACACCGAGCGCGCCTGGTACGAAGCCGTCGGTGCCCAGCAGCTTGCCGTGATGCGGGAAACCGTCTCGAAGGCGGCGCGCGCTTCGGCCGATCTGGCTCAACGATTCGTCGATGCCGGCACCTTGTCCAAGCGGGAGCTGGCGCTTGAACAGGCTGCTGCCAGCCAGGCCTATCTGGATCTGATCGGTGCCCAAGCGAAAGCTGTGGAAATGCGTACGGCGCTCAGTCGCCTGATGGGCCTTCCAGCAGTCGACGACCGCTGGGTACTCGATGCTCGGCTGGCCGAGCCGCTGGTCGACGAAGACTCGACCGACGAGTTGCTGAAGCTCGCGGTCGACGGGCGGCTCGATGTTGCAGCGGCCGACAAGCGCGCTGCGGCGTTCGCCAGCCGTTACCGGCTGGAGCGCCACTCCCGCTTGGTCGACAACATCCAGATCGGCTACCAGCGGCAGAAGGATTACGACGGCAGCGTCAACGACGGCCCGACGTTGTCACTCGGCATCCCGATCTTCAACTGGGGCAGCGGTCGTGTCGCCGCCGCGCAAGCCCAACTCCAGCAGGCGGAAGCCGAACTCGACAGTCTGGTGCTTGATCGCGCCAACGACATCAAGCTGGCGCAGGCGCAGGTCCTGGCAGCCAAGGCGCGTGCCACTGGCTACCGCACGCAGCTGATCCCGCAGCGCGAAGAAGTCGTCGCCAGGATGCAGCAGGAAGTGAACTTCATGTTCATCGGTATCTTCGAACTGCTGGTCGCCAAGCAGCAGGAATATGACGCCTACGCGGGGTATCTGGAGTCGGTACGCGACTACTGGATAGCCCGTGTCGAGCTGGCCCGCGCCGTCGGTCGGAACCTTCCGAGCAGCGCCCAAGCTGCACAGCCGGTGCTCGATCCGGTCCAGCTAATCGTTCCCAAGAGCGGCGGCATGGATCACAGCCAGCATTCGATGGGGGGCATGTCGAAGGACGTGCCGGGTATGGACGGCATGAAGGGCATGGACCATTCCCAGATGGGAAAGCCTGCCACTCCCGCGGCGGCAACTGCTTCGGGCAATCCTCACACCGGCCACAACAAGGGCGGCATGACCGACAAGGAGTCCGCTGCCGACAAGATGTCCGGCATGGACATGAAGGACACGCCCGGCATGAAGGGCATGGGCCACTCCCAAATGGGAAAGCCAGCCACTCCCGAATCAGCACCGGCTTCGGGCAACCCCCACGCCGGCCATGACATGGGCGGCATGGAGATGAAAACGGAAACACCGCCGGACTGCGCGGCGATGAAGAAGATGACCCTTTCCAAGCTCGACCCGACCGTCGTCAAAGCGATGCGCGAGCAGTGCAAGGGTTCCGGAAAAGCCGGGAGCGCAGCCCCCGCCAGCCCCGATCCGCTTGCCGGCCACGACATGAAAGACATGCCGATGAAAGGCATGGATCACGGCACCCCGAGCAACAGCGAACCGGCAACCACGCCGGAGACCCCGCATGAGCACTGAAATTTTCATCTTTGGCGCACCGCGCCGATCCCACCGGAGTTTTGCCATGAACCACAGCACCCGCTTTTTCTCGATCCTCGCGCTGAGCGTCTCGATGCCGCTCGCTTACGCCCATGACCCCAAGGAGCACGCCAAGGAAGCGGCGGCAGCCAAGGCGGCCCCCGACTGCGCCGCGATGAAGGACATGGATCACTCGAAAATGGACCCGAAGGACCCGGTCATGAAAGCCATGATGGCCAAGTGTGGCGGCGCAATGAAGCACGACGATATGCAGGGCATGGACCACTCGAAGATGCCGATGCCGGCGAGCCCAGCCGCACCCGCCGCCCCGGCGCACGACGCTCACGGGAGTCACTGATGGACGAGACAACGCTCAAGCGGCTCACACGACGCCATCTGTTGCAGCTTGCGGGAGGCGCCGGCCTGATGGCCGGCGCTCCTCGCCTGGCCCAGGCACAGCACGAAGGCCATGACATGTCGGCCATGGCCGGCGTGAAGATGCCGGCGGCTGAAGCGATGCCGGCCTCCGCCGAGCCACCGCCAACCGCCCTGCGCCGCCATCCGCAGGGCTATCTGCCGGTGCGCACGCTGAACGGCTGGACGCTGCCTTACAAGCTCAACGGCGGCGTCAAGGAATTCCACCTGGTTGCCGAAGAAGTCGAGCACGAATTCGCGCCCGGCTCGCGAGCGATCTGCTGGGGCTACAACGGCACCACACCAGGGCCGACGATCGAAGTGGTCGAAGGTGATCGCGTTCGGATTTTCGTCACCAACACGCTCAAGGAATGGACCAGCGTCCACTGGCACGGCATCGACCTGCCCAGCGGCTATGACGGCGTTGGCGGGCTGAACCAGCCTCACATCAATCCCGGTGAAACCTTCGTTTACGAGTTCACGCTGAAACAGCACGGTACCCACATGTATCACCCGCACGCCGATGAAATGACTCAGATGGCGTTCGGGATGATGGGGCTGTTCATCATTCACCCGAAGGCGGGTGAAGAAGTGACGATCGACCGCGACTACGCCTTCCTGCTGCACAACTGGGCG
>CAYPJK010000022.1:0-14698 GCA_964411025.1 uncultured Nevskia sp. | reverse complement strand
AGCCGGCTGCTGCGCATCGCGGCCAGCCCGAGCAGGGTCAGCACGATCAGGATCCGCAGCGGCGTCGCCTGCGCCGCGCCGCGTTGGCGGCGCCGCATGGCGGCACCGCCGCGGTCAGCGACGACGGCCCGGTGCAGGGGCCGAGGTCGCCGACCGGGTTGCGCAGCTGCACGGTGGTCGAATAGACACGCCGGTGAAACGCATCGGCGTGACCGGCGGCGGTTTCGTAGTCGCCGAACTCAAAGGTCTTGTCGTCGCGGTAGCCGCCCTCCGGCTCGGTGCTGCGCACCAGGATCCAGACGCGCGCGGTGATCGCCGTCTGGGCCAGCGCGTCGGCATCGGGGCTGGAGGTGTAGGTATCGACGACGCAGTCGTTGTCGCTGTCCAGCCCCCATTCCAGCTGCAGGTTCTCGACGCCATCGGCCAGGCATTCCACCGCCATCGTCGGACTGGCGACGTGCTGCAGCTCCATCCGGCACAGCGCCGGCACGCCGTCGCCGGGCGTTTCGGCGTAGCTGCGGATGAAGTACAGCCGCGGCACATACTTCCAGAAGCTCATCGGCGCCTGCAGCGGTTCTACGGTGGAGGTGCTCAGGCTGAACGTGGCGCTGCTGCCGTTCTGGATCAGCGATCCGACAGTGCCATTGGTCTTCAGGTAGACCTGATAGGGGCGCAGCTGCACCGAGCCGCCGGACGCGATCTCGGCGGTGACCTGACCCGCCACCCGGCGGATCGCGACCATGTCGGTATCCGGTGCCACTGGCGTGCTGACGCCGCCCAGACACGGGAAGGCGCTGGCGACGGCGACCGCCGAACGCTGGTTGCGGAATTCGACGCGCCGCCGCAGCTGGAATGCCCATGGCGTGGCCGGCGAGGTGCTGCTGTCGGCGCTGCCGCAGTCGAGGGTCGGCGCACGGCTGATCGGCACGATGCCGGCGGCACCGTACAGGCCGCCGTAGTAGCCGGCCATCGCCAGGTCCCGGGCCAGGGTATCGAGCGCGAAGCGGGCGCTGTCCTGCATCCGCGCCACGGCATCGGTCTGCCGGAAGCTGCGGCTGTTCTGGTTGAACACCGCCAGGATCGCCGCCAGCACGATCAGGCCGAGCGTCACCGCGATCATCAGCTCGACCAGCGACAGGCCGCGCTGCCGGCTGATGGCCCTCATGGCGTCACCGCTGCCAGGCACTGGCCGCTGTGGTCGTCGATCACGGTGCGCACGACGATGATCCGCCGCAGCCGGGCGTCGACGCCCGGCGTGCCGGGATCGTCGTAGGCCCGGTTGTCGAGGCCGCAGGGATTGGCCGCCGGGCTGGCGCTGTCGGCCGGATCGGCCGGCGGCAGCGGCGTGATGCCGCGCCAGGCGATCGCCACCGTGTAGACGCCACACGGTGCGCGGGCATTGGTGATGCACGCGGTCGGCTCGCTGAGGCCGCCGGCAGCGCTGTCGGCGATCCGTTCGACATCGCCGAACAGTGCCCGCGACCACTCGTAGCGATCGAAGGCCACCACCTGCACCGGCGTGCAGCGCGGGCTGCCGCTGCTGCCATCCACCGCGCAGGCGCGGGCCGGTGACGGCGGCAGCCGGCTGCTGCTGATGCCGTTGCGGGCGTCGGTCAGGTAGTCGGCACCGCGACCGGGGTTGGCGCGCATCCGCTCGATCAGATCCTGGGCCAGCGCCGCTGCCTGGGTGCGCTGGATGGCGTCGAAGTTGGATTTCTTCGACAGCGCCTGCAGGCCGGCGACGCTGAGCAGGCCGACGGCCACGATGAACACGGTGATCATCACCTCGACCAGCGTGAAGCCGCCGCTGCGCGTGCTCATGCCGCGCAACCGGTATCGCGGGCCAGACGAATCCGGCCGCTGGTGTCGATCTGCACGCGACGGCCTTCCCAGTGCGGGTCGTCATCGCGGCACAGGTGCAGGGTGATGCGGGTGCTGCTCGACAGTCGGCCGGAGGACTCGAACTGCACGGCAGCAATGCCGTCCGGTTCGCTGTCCCAGACCAGCGCCCGGTCCACCGGCTCGCCGGTGGCGATCACGTCGGCCGCGGCCACCGGCTTGGCGCTGCTGCTGTCGGGCGCGCTGTCGCGGTAGACCACCCAGCCGTTGACCCAGCTCCGGGTCGCCGAGGCATCGCAGCGGGGATGGCCGCCCCGGGCGCCCGGGTTGCGCGGGCAGACGATGACCGAGGCATTGCGGGCGATCGCTTCGCCGCGCGCCTGGACCATCGCGCCGTAGAGCGCGGTGGCAGCGTCGCTGCGTGCGCTGGCGAGCAGGAAGCTGCGCAGGCCGGGGCCGGCCAGCGACATCAGCACTGCGGCGATGGCAATGACCACCAACATTTCCAGCAGCGTGAATCCGTCGTCGTTGGCCATCGCAGGCAGGCACCGCAGGGACCCCACAACGGTAGCCGGATTTCGGCGCAGCAGGTAAGGGCACTGCACCTTCACGGACCGGCGGCAGTCCGGCGCTGCACTAGCGGCTCCAGCATTCTTCGACACGTCCGGGGCTGGCGCTGCGCCGGCCGTTGGCCTGCAGGCTCAGCGTCAGGCAGTTGCGGTCGCCGAGCTGGCCGTGCAACGCGCGGGCGGTCAGCGTGTAGTCGCGGCGCTGGCCCAGGGCGTCGGCCTCGGCCGCCAGCAGGCGGATGCCGTAGACGGTGTTCTCGTAGCCGGCATCGCCAACATCGCCGATCACCTGGCCGCGGGCGGTGATGAAGAACTCCCGTTCGGCGCCGAGGCCGCGGTCGGCACCGATCAGGTAGAAGTCAAAGGTGTCCGGGTAGCCGCCCCGGCGCAGCGCTTCCACTTCCAGTTTTGCTGCCAGGTCGACCAGCAGGGTCCGCACCACGGCGCGGTTGGCGCGCAACACGTAGCTGCGGTAAGTCGGCACCGCCAGCGTCGCCAGCAGGCCGACGACGACGACCGCTGCCATCAGCTCCAGCAGCGTGAAGCCGGACGAGCGGCAGCGGCGCATCGGGCGGGCGGGCGTGGTCATCGGCCGGGCTTGAAGTCCCAGCCGGGCAGCAGGCGGTCGGGCGCCCCCGGCTGGCTGTGCAGATGGATCAGGCGCAGACCGGGGCTGCCGACCGACGGATCCACGCAGAGCACCAGATCGCCGTCGTCCGCCTGCCGGCCCTCGCCCCGGGCGCGCAGCGCGTAACGACCGCTGCCGGCAGCGCCGCCGCAGATGCGACCGTCGCCGAGGCTCAGCAGGTAGGCCGGCGTGTCGCCGCAGCGTTCCGGCACGCCGGCGGCAGCCAGCGTGGCGGCGGCGCTGCCGGTTTTCGCATCGTGCTGGGCGAGCCGGTATTCGGCATCGATCAGGCAGCTGGCACCGGTGCTGCGGCCGGCTTCCAGCTGATAGCTGCGGTAGGTGGGCAGCGCCACCATCGACAGGATGCCAATGATCGCGATCACCACCAGCAGCTCGATCAGGGTCACGCCGGCCGGGTTCAGTCTGCGCAAAGGGCTCATTCCGGATGGTTTTCGCGCCAGTCGATCTCGCCCGAGTGCAGGCCGCCGGCGTCGCGCGCCTGGCGCTGGCCGACCGCGCCGGTGATCGACGGCAGGCTGATCGTGTAACCGCCCGGACGGTCGGTGGAAGGGGCCACGACCCGCAAGCTGGGCGCACCGGCGAGGCCTTGGCCGAGCGGCGCGAAGGCGATGGGCGGTGCGCCGACGACAGCGGTGTTGCGCAGCACCGGTCGCCGCGCGCGCGGCGCGCCGGTCAGGAAGTTGACCGCGAACAGGCGGCTGCTGCCCTGGTCGTTGCACAGCGCCTCGGCCGGCGTGTAGGCGGTCGCGAACAGCGTGCGGTCGAGCAGCACGGTGTCCGCTGCCAGCCGTTCGGCGGCACTGCCGCCGACGCCGGCCGTCAGCCGGAACAGCCAGCCGCCGCTGCCGCCGATGCCGGCATCGTTGCCGCGGATCGCATCGACCAGCATCGACTCGTTGCTGATACCGGCACCGAGCCCGCTGACCACGCCGCCATCGGCGATCACGGCGCTGCTGGTATCGGTCAGCGCGCCGAGCCGTGGCGGCGTGGCACCGGCGGCGGGCCGGTCGATGACGCCGAACAGGACCTGCGGCGCGCTGCTGGCCCGATCGGCACCGGCCAGGTAGCGGCCGGTGCCCGACAGCAGCCAGCGGTTGCCGAACTCGTCCTGGGTCACCGACGGCGCATGCAGCACCGGCCCCTGGGTGTCCAGCACCACGGCCGGCACCGACCAGCTGGCGACCGGTGGCAACGCCCGACGGCCATCGAGGCCCGGCGGCGGCGGGTTGAACGTCAGCCGGAACAGCTTTCCGGCAGGTGCGCCCGGGCTGCCGCCGCTGGTGCCGAAGTACAGCGCGTCGGCGCGGTAATCGAGATCCCAGTCGACCGCCACCGGATCGCCGATGAAGCTGGCCGGTGCCTGCGACGGGAAGTCCGCCTCGTCGCTGCCGACGCCGTCGCCTCGGAAGGTCTCGATCGCGTCGTCCAGGCTTCGCGCCGGATCGAGCAGCGTGCCGAGATTGGCGGCGAACAGCCGTGCGCTGCGCCGCGACACGACGTTGTTCAGCTCCTGCAGGTCTGGCCCGTTGCCGGCGAACAGGTACCAGGCATCGCTGCGGGTGGCCGGATCGGTGCCGGTGGCGAAGCCGGCGACGGCCGGCCGCGCCGTCGTGAAGCCAAGCATGCCGCGCTCCCGGTCACGGTCGGCGATTTCGGCGATCACCCGGGGGGGCTGCTCCGGGTCGGTGATGTCGAGTACCACGTAGGCGGAGCGCGTGGTGAAGGTGCTGCGGTCGCGGAGGCCGGCCGCGAAGTCGGCGAAGTGCGTGCGGTTGCCACCGCCGGCCTGCACGTCGGGGATGTTCAGCTCGCCACCACCGAGCCGCATGCCGACCACCAGCAGCGTGCCCCAGCCATCGGGATGCGTGGCATCGGCCGGAAACGCGCGGACATCGAACGCCCGCGGCGTGCCGTCGAGCAGCCACTGATGGCCATAGTCCGACGCCGCCAGAAAGCCCAGGTGCGGCAGCAGGTTGAACGGCAGGTAGGCCCACAGCTCGCTGCCCAGCGGATGCTCGGTGACGCCGCCGCCGGGCGGCGCGGTGGCGAAGCCGCGATCGTCGGCGCGCCGGAATCCGGCGTTGAACGCATGCAGCATTCCATCGTTGGCGCTGGCATAGACCACCTGCCGGCGGGCCCGGTACTGGCGGAAGAAGCCGGCATAGGAGCGGTCGCCGTAGAGCAGGTCGTAGGCATCGGCCGGTGCGGCAACCAGCAGTGGCTGACCATGCACGATGTCGCCGAGCCGCTGGGTCTGCAGGCCGGCGCCGTCGCGATCGATCACCCGGCTGCGCAGGCCCGGATGGTCGTTGCCGCGCACCCAGTCGACCAGCGCCGTCGCCGCTTCCGGGCCGTCGACGTTCAACACGCCCTGGCGGCCCGCAGTGAAGCGGCCCGGCAGGAAATCGACGGTTTCGCCGGCCTGCGCCTTGCCGTCGAGGTTGAGGTCCAGAAAGCTCAGGATGTGCCGGCCGCGCACGGCGGGGGCCCGGTACGCGCGCTGCTCGCCGACGTCCGGCAGCGCCGCCAGCTGCGGCCGGGCGCTCCAGACCGTACGGAGCTGCTGCAGGTCATCGATCACCGTGAACGCGCCCGGCGCGGTCGCCGGGTTGTCGCGGAAGCGGCGGAAGCGGGTCTGCTGGGCGTCGGCGTCGAAGTACAGCTGCACCACCGGGTGCTGGGCGTAGTCGCTGTCGTCGAGCACGCCGTCGCGGCTCGGGTCGTCCTCGCGCAGCTGGCCGTCGCGATCGACGAACAGTGCCTGCACATTGCCGATCCAGTCGACGCTGCGGCCGCCGCGATCGGTGGCGCGCGACTCGTAGACAGTCTGGATGGCGAGGCCGTTGCCCTGCGTGAAGCCGGACTGCACGCCGACACGCCGCGCCTGGGCCAGGCTGCTGCGGGCCAGCACCGAGCCCAGCACCTGGCGCAGCCGGTCGCCGATCTGGCCGGCATCGCGCAGCGCGTGATAGTGGTCGGCCACGCAGTCCGGCCGGCTGTCGCCCTCGCGGTCGTAGCGGTCCCACGAGGTTTCCGTACAGCCGTCGGCGACGGTGCCAGCGGCTTCCGGCAGCGGATCGGCGGATGCCGGGTCAACCGTGAAGCTGCCGTAACGGGCCGCCAGTTCCAGCGGCCCGGGCTGCGAGCGACCCGCCGGCCGCGCCGTGTAGCTGCGCACCGCCACCGCATTCCAGCTGGCCGGCAGCGGCTGCGCCGGCGCCAGGAGCCGGTTGCGGGCGTCACCGGCACCGGCGATGGCCGGCCGGCTGAGCAGCAGGTGGCTGCCGTCGTCGCCGCCGGCGGTGCCGCTGATCACGTAGCCGTGCAGCATCGCCGCGCCCGGCGCGCCGGACAGTGTTTCGACCCGCACCACGAGCTCGTCGCCGCCGATGCTGCGCAGCGCGCCGTCGACGCAGTCGGGCGTCGTGCCGTTGGCCACGCCGAAGCACAGGCCGTCGCGGCTGCCGGGCGGCGGCTGCGGCAGGCATTCGCTGCCGACGCACAAGCTGATCAGCTCCGCACCGCGGCTGTCGTGGCGGCCGCCGTACGGCGCGTCGTGCCAGGCGACATAGAGGCTTCCGGAGCGGCCGCTGGCCGACAGCGGCCGGCCCAGCAGACGGCCATCGGCATCCTGGATCGGTCCGGCCAGTGCCGAGCTGAAGGCGCATTGCCGGCGTGGGCTGGCCGGATCGGACGGCGCGGCGCTGCCGGCCAGCGACTGGCAGCTGGGGCTCAAGCTCAGCAGGCCGGCGTCGGTGCGGATCGGGATGACTGGCAGCGGATCGTCGAATGCCAGTCCGTAGAACGCCGCCGACTGTCGGCCGGCGAGGTCCGGCCGCAGGTCGCGCACATGGCCGAGGTAGGCGACCCCGGCGGTCAGGTAGCTGCCGTCGCGGGCGGGTGCGGCCGGGCAGTGGCCGCGCAGAGTCGACAGGCGCTCCGGCGGGCTGGCCGGGCGCTGGCACTGGGCGGCGTCGAGGCGCTCGTCAGTGGCCTCCGGCAGGCGGGTCTCGACGCGGCCCACCAGCTGCAGCGGGTCGAGGCCTTCGGCGCTGCCGATGCGGTCGGTGGCCTCGGCACAGGCGGCGGCCGGAATGCTGCCGGCGATCTTCAGCGGCAGGTCCGGCAGCTCGTCGGCATCGAAGCTGCCGGGGCCGTTGCTGATCATCACCACGCTGCAGTCGACGCAGGCACCGAGCTCGCGCAGCGGATCGCGCCAGTCCGGCGTGTCCTGTCCGGGCAGCAGGGCGCGCTCGGCATCGGCCGAGGCAAAGAAGGCCGGCGAGGGGCCGGCCGCGCCAGCGAGATAACGCAGCGATTCGGCCAGGATTTCGGCAACCGGGTTGCCGTGGTTGCTGCATTCCTGGCCGTCGAGCGGCCCTGGCCGGCGGATGCCGTTGCCGCCAGCGGCGCGGGTGAACAGTGCCTCGCCCCGGCAGTCGCGATAGCCGCCGTCGGGATCGTCGAGGCTGGCAAAGCGGGTGATGCGCAGCCGTTCGAGTGCGCTGATGACGCCGCCGGCGGCAGAGGACGGGCAGAACTGGCCATTCGACAGGCGGATCTCGTCGCCACTGGCGCACACCGCCGGATCGTTGCCGTTGCCGACCAGCGGCAGGATGTTGCGCCGCAGCTGGCCGCCGGAGCGCGGCCGTGACGCGCTGCGGGCGATCAGGCCGAAGCGCACCGTGCCGGCTTCGCCGTAGCGCTGCAGCACGCCGACCGGCTTCAGGCCGCCGGCGGGATAGCGCTGGCAGATGCTTTCCTGCACCGGCGCTGCCGTCGAGCAGACTTCGACCCGCACCGGAAAGTCGGCGATCGCCGTGGCCGGCACGCCGGGTGCGCCGGCGCGGTCGTCGCAGTGGCTGTGATCGGTCGACGCCCACAGCGGCGCGGCGCCGGCCGCCACCCGCAGCAGCGGCTCGCCAGGCGCGGCACCGCCCACGCTGCGGCTGACGTTGCAGAACGACATCACGGCGGCGGCCGGGGCCGGCATCAGCTGCGCCAGATCGGCGCCGCCGTAGACCTTGACCCAGGCGTGGCTGTCGTCAGGCACATCGGCGCGTTCGAGCACGGTGAGGCTGCCGCTGTCGACCTGCCGGTGGCCGCCGTACAGCGCGTGGCGGATCAGGTCGAGCCGGGTCATCGTCAGCCAGTTCAGGAAGTTGCCGCTCCAGCGCCCGCTGCAGCGATGCGCGCTGGCGGTACTGGCGGCGCGGAAGCGGCTGCCGTCGTGGTCGTAGCAGAGCCCGTCGTCGAAGTAGCCGGCGTAGCGGTGCTCGTTGCGGTAATCGGTGTCGATCAGGCCATCGCCGTCGATGTCGGACAGGTCGTCGTAGGCGCGCCGGTGTGCCTGTTCGTCAATCGCCAGCCCGAGCATCACCAGCGGCGTCACCGCCTTGCGGGTGGTCAGCGGCAGCGCCACGAAATCGGCTGCGGCTTCCAGGGACAGCCGGCTCAGCACGACGCGAGCCTGCGCCACCGTGGCGCCGGGCAGCGTCAGGCAGGCGCCGCAGACACCCAGCAGCGCCAGCCACCGGCCGAGCCCTTGCAGCGGAAGGCTCATCGACGGATCACGTAGCGGTAGACCGCCGCGGTGTCGTAGCCGGCGTCCGGGGCACGGCTGCCGATGGCCGAACGGTCGCTGCCACGGCTGTAGACATGAAAGAAGATCTGCGCGCCGCCGCTGGCGCTGCCGACGCCGGTGCTGCCGTAGCCGGCGGCCTGGGCCTGGCCGGCGCCGGTCACCGATGTCCGGTACAGGCGCTGCACCCAGGCGATGCCGTGCGCGGCCGGCGGCCGGTCGCGGTCATAGCGGGCATCGGCCGGCAGGCTGGCGGGCGCCGCGACGAAGGCGGCATCGGCATCCAGGCACCAGTTGCCGTTGTCGAGCACGCGCAGGCCCGGCACCGCGCGCAGGGCGCTGGGGTCGCTGGCAAGGGTCAGGCCGTCGCGGCCGGCCTGCGCGCACAGGCGGTCGATCTGCCGGCCGACCAGCGTGCGGGTGATTTCCGACGCCGCGAACGCTTCGGCCCGCAGCGTGTTGTTGGCGGTCGACTTCACTTCCAGTCCGGTGCCGCGGATGGCGGCCAGCGCCACCAGCGTCAGCAGCACCAGGAACACGACGGCGGTGACCAGCGCATAGCCGCGCGGTCTGGCTGCCAGCGACCGGCGCGCCATCAGCCGCGCACCCGGTTGCGCAACTGCACTTCCTGCACCACGAGGCGGCGCTGGAAGCGGGCGTCGGCATCGCTGTAGCGGCTGGCGCAGCTGGAACGGGCCGGGCCGTAGCAGCGGCTGGCGGTCAGCGCGTATTCCTGGGTGTCGACCAGGTTGTCGCGCTCGTCGCCACGGGCGATGAAGCTCACACGCACGCTGAGCACGTGCCGCCAGTCGCTGATGTCGGCGGCTTCGCGGTAGCGGTCGACCTGCTGGTCATCATTGCTGTCGATTCCGAAGCTGAAGGCGAGCATCTCGATTCCGTCCACCAGTTGCACCGTGGTCAGCGACGACCGGTCCAGTTCGAGCATCGCCAGCGTCGGCACCGGGCCGCTGCCGAAATCCTGCGTCTGCAAATGGAAAACGGCAATTTTCAGCTTGTAGTTGAAAACGCCACTTTCGGGACCGCCGGGCGGCGAACGGCGGATATCGTCGAGATCGGCGTCGCGGACATCGAACAGCACCCCGCCGTGACCAAGGCTGGCGCGCAGGTACAGCGGCCCGCGTTCGACGGCACTGCGGCTGAGCGCGGCGTCGCGGGTGAAATCGTCCGGGCTGGCGAAGCGGACGGCGAGGGCGTCGGAGCCGCTGACGTAGCGGGTCAGGCAGCCGGCTGGCATGCCGACCGGCCGGCTGGTCGCCCCGGCATAGCCAAGCAGGCCTTCCGAAGGGTTCATGATCCAGGCCTTGGTGCAGCTGCCCTTGCCGATGGCGGTGGTGCCGGGCCGGACGCGCACCTCGGTGCTGGCGACGCCGCCCCAGAAGTCGGCCTGGCGCAGGTAGCGGTTGAAGTAGTCGGAGGCGACGCGGATGTTTTCCTGCATGCGGCTGGTGCTTTCCTGCACCCGGTAGCTTTGCTTGGAAATCACGAACACCCGGGCGATGCCGACCAGCAGCAGCAGTGCCACCACCAGGGTCACCATCAGTTCGACCAGCGAGAAGCCGCGCGGGCGCATCACGGCAGATAGCCGAGGCGCACGCAGTGCAGCGCTTCGCAGTCGACCCGGTCCGGCCGGCGGCGGCTGCCGTCCCAGTACACGGTGACGATGCGCAGGCTGTCGGCGGCGCAGGCGCCGTCGTCGCAAGTGATCGACAGATGACTGCCGGGCAGCACGCCGCGCGGGCTGCTGGGCAGGTTGGCGGTGTCGGCGGACGACGACAGCTGGGCGTAGATCGCCGCGATGTCCCACTGCGCCTGCTCGACCGGCGAGCAGGCGCTGGCTGCGCAGTTGACCGGCGCCGCTGCCGGCCGCGCGTCGGCGTCGAGGGCATAGGCCCCGATGCGCACGCCTTCACGGTTGGCGCGCATCCGCTCGGTCATCGCCTGCGCCAGCGACGAGGCCAGCGTGTACTGGTAGGCCATCAGGTTGTTCGACAGCGCAGCCGATTGCAGGCCGGCAATGCCGAGCAGGCCGATGGCCAGCACCAGCACGGCGACCAGTACCTCGACCAGCGTCATGCCGGCGGCCTGCCTCATGGCCGCTCGACTCTTGGCCGGCCGGTCGGGCTGATCACCACCTGGCGCTCGAAGCGCGCCCCGGACGTGGCGGCGACCGTGAAGGTGGTGGCATCGAGCATCCGTCCCAGGCCGCTGTAGCGGAGGTAAGGGCGATCGCCGGTCTTGGTGATCCGGGCGCAGGTGCTCAGCGGCCGCTCGACCTTCAGCAAAGGCTCGGCCGCGGTGCCGGCGTAGAGGTGGTCGCCGTCGCTGTCGAGGAACATCAGATAGCCCTGTTCCCAGCTGCCGGCGCTGATGCTGGCGCAGTGCTCGCCGTCGACACTCAGGCAGACGGTCACCGTGCGGTCGCGCTTCAGGGCTTCGCTGCGCGCTGCCGTCAGCACGGTCAGCAAGGTATTGGCGGTGGTCACCGTGCAGTTCTGGCGGACGGTGGCGCTGAAGCTCGGCAGGCCGACCACCAGCAGGATCGACACGACGATCAGGGCCACCATCAGTTCAAGCAGGGTGAAGCCGTTGGCGCGAGGGCTCGTATCCATGATCTCCAGCCGCGAGGCGCGCCGCATGATCGGGCGCGCCTGCCTGCAGTCGATCATACGGCCGGCAACGGCACAACGATGCGCTGTCGCGATCGCGGTCCGGCGCTCAGGCCAGCAGGCGACTGGCCTTGCGCAGCGCCATCGCCAGCTGCGCCAGGTCCTCGCGGTTGTTGTAAGCCGCCAGCGAGGCCCGCACCGTTGCCGGCACGCCGAAACGGGTCATCAGCGGCATCGTGCAGTGGTGGCCGGTGCGCACCGCAACGCCGTACTGATCGAGCAGGGTGCCGATGTCCTGGGCATGGCCGGCGGCCATCACGAACGACATCACGCCGCCCTTGTTTGCGGCGGTGCCGATCATCCGCAGGCCGGGAATTTCGGCCAGCAGCGCCGTCCCTTCCAGCAACAACTGATGCTCGTGGGCGGCGATCGCGTCCAGCCCGACGGATTCGATCCAGTCGAGTGCCGCCGCGAAGCCGACCGCGCCGGCCATGTCCGGCGTGCCAGCCTCGAACCGGTACGGGGCTTCGTTCCAGGTGCTTTCCTCGAAGCTCACGGTACGGATCATGTCGCCGCCGCCATGCCAGGGCGGCATGGCATCGAGATGGGCGCGTCGGGCGACCAGGCAGCCGAAGCCGGTCGGACCGTAGGCCTTGTGCGCCGAGCAGGTGAAGAAGTCGGCTCCCAGCGCCGGGAAATCGACCGCGATGTGGGCAACCGACTGGGCGCCGTCGACCAGCACCGGAATGCCGCGCGCCTTTGCCGCGGCGATCATCTTGTCAATCGGGTTCACCGTGCCGAGCGAGTTCGACACATGAACCACGGCGATGAACTTGGTGCGCTCGGTGAGCAGCGCGGTCCAGGCCTCGAAGTCCAGCGCGCCGTCATCCAGCACCGGTGCGGCGATGATCTTCGCGCCCTTTTCCTTCGCCACCAGCTGCCAGGGGACGATATTCGAGTGATGCTCCATGCCGGTGAGCAGCACCTCGTCCCCGGCGGCGAGACGGGGTCGCAGGAAGCTGTAGGCGACCAGGTTGATCGCCTCCGTCGTGCCACGGGTGAAGACGATTTCCTCGCGCGCCGTGTTGAACCAGCGGGCGATGCGGTCGCGCGCACCTTCGTAGGCGGTGGTGGCCCGTTCGGCCAGGTCGTGCACGGCGCGGTGCACGTTGGAATTCTGGTGGCGGTAGTAGCGGTCGATCGCCGCCAGCACCGCGTCCGGCTTCTGGGTGGTGGCAGCGTTGTCCAGATATGCCAGACGGCCGCCACGCACCGGTTCGGCCAGGATCGGGAACTGGGTGCGGATCGCGTCGACGTCGTAGCCGGGCGCGCTCATTCGGCGTCTCCAACAGCGAGGTCGAACTCGTCTGCGGGCAGCCCGAGCCGCCCGGCGACCAGCGCCTGTAGCGCCGGCCAGCCGAGCCGTTCCAGCGTTTCGGTCGCGAACGCGCGCAACAGCAGCGCCCGCGCCTCGGCCTGCGGAATGCCTCGGCTGCGGAGGTAGGCCAGCGCTACCGCATCGAGCTGGCCGACCGTCGCGCCGTGAGCGCATTTGACATCGTCGGCGTGGATTTCCAGATCCGGCTTGGCGTTGACCTCGGCCTTGCGCGACAGCAGCAGGTTGGCTAGCCGTTGCTCGGAGTCAGTCTTCTGGGCGCCGGGGCGCACGACCACGCGGCCGTTGAAGATGGCCTTGGCGTGGGCGTCGATGATGCCGCGCGCGACGATCAGGCTGGTGCCGTGCGGTGCTGCGTGGACGACGCGCACCAGATCGTCGACATGGGCCCCGCTGGCCGGCACCTGCAGCGAGGTGGCATGCAGTTCCGCGCCGCTGCCTTCCAGGCGGACATCGGCGCGGTGCCGGCCAAGACCGCCGCCGACGGCGATGCCGGACAGGTGCAGCTGGGCGTCGCGGTCGAGTCGGGCATCCAGCCGGGTCAGCAGCGTGGCACCGGCGGCTTCATCAGACAGCCGATGCAGGTGCAGCCGTGCGCCGGCAGCCAGCGTCACCTCGATCACGTGGGTCGCAAGCCGCGGGCCGCCGTGGCCGACGAACTGCAGCAGCACCGTTGCCTCGGCCTGCGCGCCGAGCACGATCCGGTGCCGCTGATGGCTCATCAGCGGCGTCTCGCCGGCTTCCGACTGCAACACCACCTGCAGCGGCTGGGCCGTGCGCTGGCCAGCGGCCACCGTGCAGACCAGCCCGCCACTGGCATAGGCCGCGTTCAGCGCGTCGATGCCGCCATCGTCCTCGGCGCCATCGTCGCCAGCAGCAGACGTGGCCAGCGCCAGGTCGTCATAGGCGGCGGCGCTGCTGGCAGTACGGTCGAGCACGCCATTGCGATAGACCAGCAGCGCGCAGCCGGGCAGTGCGGCGATCGGTGTCGGCGCTGCTTCAGCACCGGCAGCGTCGGCACCGGCCAGCTGGTAGCCGGCGTCAGCCTGCGCCGCCAGATCGGTGTAATGCCAGGCCTCATCGGCCGGGCCGGGAAAGCCGGTGGCGGCGAAACGCTGGAACTGGCGACGGCGGCGCGCCTGCTCGGCCACGTCGTGGCTGCCGACCCACTGCTCGAAGCGGTCGGTCCAGGTGGATGCCAGCGCGCTCATGCCGCCTCCAGCCAGCCGTAGCCCTTCTCTTCGAGTTCCCGGGCCAGTTCCGGACCACCGCTCTTGACGATCCGGCCGCGCGCCAGCACGTGCACGAAATCCGGCTGCACGTAGTCGAGCAGGCGCTGGTAGTGGGTGACCAGCACGGTCGAGCGCGCCGGCGAGCGCAGCGCGTTGATGCCGTCAGACACGATTTTCAGCGCGTCGATGTCGAGGCCGGAATCGGTTTCGTCGAGGATCATCAAGGTTGGCTGCAGCACCAGCATCTGCAGGATCTCGTTGCGCTTCTTCTCGCCGCCGGAGAAGCCTTCGTTGACGCCGCGCGACAGCATCTTCGGGTCGATCTTGACCTTCTTCGCCTGCTCGCGAACCCAGGCCAGGAAATCGTTGGGCGCGATCTCGCTTTCGCCCTTCAGCTTGCGGCGCGCGTTCACCGCTGCTTTGAGCAGGGTCATGTTGCTGACGCCGGGAATTTCAACCGGGTACTGGAAGCCGAGGAAGATGCCTTCGCAGGCCCGCACTTCAGGATCCAGCGCCAGCAGGTCGCGGCCGTTGAACTGGATGCTGCCGTCGGTGACCTGGTAGCCCTCGCGGCCGGCGATGACGTTGGACAGCGTGGACTTGCCGGCGCCGTTCGGACCCATGATCGCGTGGACTTCGCCCGGACGGATGCTCAGGTTCAGACCCTTGAGGATTTCCTTTTCTTCGACGCGGGCGTGCAGGTTGGTGATTTCGAGCAGCATTGATTCAGTGTTCTTCAGGTTGTCGACGCCGCGTTTGCGCGGCGACCGGAAAAGGGAGGTTCGAGGGACCGGCGTCAGCCGAC
>CAYPJK010000021.1:0-14832 GCA_964411025.1 uncultured Nevskia sp. | reverse complement strand
GCCTACCCGTCCTCGGTGCTGATGAACGCCATCCCGGCCAAGGTCGCCGGCGTCGCCGAAGTGGTGATGGTGGTGCCGGCGCCCGACGACGCGCTCGAGCCCGTGGTGCTGGCCGCGGCCGCCATCGCCGGCGTCGACCGCGTGTTCACCATCGGCGGCGCGCAGGCCGTGGCGGCGCTGGCCTATGGCACGCGGACGATTCCGGCGGTCGACAAGATTGTCGGCCCCGGCAATTCGTACGTGGCGGCCGCCAAGCGGCTGGTGTTCGGCACGGTTGGCATCGACTCGATCGCCGGCCCGAGCGAGATCGTGGTGATTGGCGACGGCCAGACCGATCCGCGCTGGATCGCGATGGATCTGTTCAGCCAGGCCGAGCATGACGAGGTGGCGCAGAGCATCCTGATCTGTCCGGATGCGGCGTACCTGGATGCCGTGTTCGCGGCGATGAACGCGCGGCTGGCCGAGTTGCCGCGCGCCGGCATCGTCCGGCAGTCGATCGCCGGCCGCGGCGCGCTGATCCTGGTTCGCGATCTGGACGAGGCTGCCGCCGTGTCGAACCGCATCGCGCCGGAACACCTGGAACTGTCGGTGGCCGATCCGCGAACGCTACTCGAATCGATCCAGCATGCCGGTGCCGTGTTCCTCGGCCGGCATACGCCGGAGGCGTTCGGCGACTACTGCGCCGGGCCGAACCATGTGCTGCCGACTTCGCGAGCGGCGCGCTTCAGCAATCCGCTCGGCGTCTACGAGTTCCAGAAGCGCTCCAGCCTGATCGAGATCACGCCGCAGGGTGCCAAGCGGCTGGCCGGCATCGCTGGCACGATCGCCGACGCCGAAGGCCTGCAGGCGCACGCCGCCAGCGCGCGCGATCGCGGCTGATCTGCGCAGCACCGCACGAACCGGCGGCGGCGCTGCATGCGCGGCCGTCACGGCTGTGAACGGCATCACGGCAACCCCCTGTTGAAGCGAGCAGCATCGGCTGGCGTCGCATGGATGCGATCGGGATTCAAGCCTTCATCGGCGCTTTCCACGTTCTCGATTACACAGGAGGTATGCGCCATGAAACTGCTTTCATCGCTGCTCGCGGGATTGCTGCTGGCCTTCGCATCTCTGGCCTGGGCGGCGTCGGTCGACATCAACAGTGCCGATGCCAAGACGCTTGAGACGCTCGATGGCATTGGCCCTTCGAAGGCCGCGGCGATCGTCGAGTACCGCAGCAAGAACGGGCCATTCAAGAGTGTTGACGAGCTCGAGAAGGTGCCCGGCATCGGGCAGGCCACGCTGACCAAGAATCGCAGCAACATCACGCTGGGCGGCAAGGCGGCGGCCAAGCCGGCCGACAAGAAGGACGGCAAGTAGCCGGTATCACCGGGCGGCGGCCGGTGCCGCAATCGGTACCGGACCGCTGCCTGCGGCGTGCTGCGCCGACCGAGGAGCGATTGCCATGAGCCAGATTCGTCAGCCGCTGGATGATCTCGCAACGCTGCGCCGCTTCGTGCCGATGGATGCGCTGACCGAGGACTCGCTGCGCCGGCTGCTGCCGGCAGCGTCGATCCGCACGCTGGCCGCAGGCCAGACCGTGGCGCGCAGCGGGCAGCCGCTGGCGCTTTCGAGCTGGCTGCTCGAAGGCGCTGTGCAGATCGGCGACAGCAGCGGCCGGATGCCGAGCGTCATCCACCCGGCCGATCCGCGTGCGGCCCACCGGCTGGCCGGACCGCCAGTGGCCACGGCAACGGTGTTCACGCAGACCGCCGCCCGCGTACTCGAACTCGATGGCGCATTGCTTGATCTGGTGCTGACCTGGGAGCAGTCCGGCGGCTATCAGGTGGCCGGCATCGACGAGGCCGCGCCGGACGACTGGATGACCCGGATGCTGCAGGCACCGGCTTTCCAGCGTCTGCCGCCGGCAAACCTGCATGCGCTGTTCCAGCGCCTGCAGCCCATCGACGTGCGCCAGGGCGAGCCGGTGATCCGTGAAGGCGAATCCGGAGACTGGTTCTACGTCGTGGTCGAAGGTCGTTGCCGGATCGAGCTGCAGGGCTCGCCGCCGAAGTCGCTGACCTTGGCCGAATTCGGCCCTGGCGAATGCTTCGGCGAAGAAGCGCTGATCGCCGGCCTGCCGCGCAACGCCAGCGCCGTGATGCTCAGCGACGGCCGGCTGATGCGGCTGGCACGCGGTGATTTCCTCGAACTGCTTGAAGAACCGCTGCTGCTGCGGCTCGACCCCGAAGCCGCCGCCCGGCGCGTGGCGGACGGCAGCGCCTGCTGGCTCGATGTGCGCCTGCCTGGCGAGTGTCGCGACGATGCCCCGCCCGGCAGCCTGAACCTGCCGCTGCGACTGCTGCGCGCCAAGACGCACCAGCTGGCGCGCGAACGGCTGTACATCTGCATCTGCGACAGCGGGCGGCGCAGCGCCGTGGCGGCCTATCTGCTGAGCCAGCGCGGCTATCAGGCGGCGGTGCTCGACCTGCCCTGAGCCGCGTCGGCGGTGCGCGGCTGCAGCGCTGCAGGTGCGGAATGCGACAATGGCAGCCGCTGACCGCTCCGGCTTCCGACCCGCCCATGAATCCCGAAACCATTGCCCGCCTGCTGATCCGCTGCGATGACCGCCCCGGCATCGTCGCGGCCGCCACCACGTTCCTCTATCACCACGGCGCCAACATCACCGAGCTCGACCAGCATTCGACGAGCCCGTCCGATGGCCAGCTGTTCATGCGGCTGGAATTCCAGACACCGGCCATCGACTTGCCGCGTGCCGCGCTCGAGCGCGCCTTCGCCGACACGGTTGCCGCCCAGCACCGGATGAACTGGCGGATGAGCTACGCCGCCGACAAGCCGCGCATGGCGATTCTGGTGTCGGCCCACGACCACGCGGCGATGGAACTGCTGTGGCGCTGGCAGCGCGGCGAGCTGCGCGTTGACATTCCGTGCGTGATCTCCAACCACGAAGCGCTGCGCAAGGCGGTCGAAGCGTTCGGCGTGCCGTTCCACCACGTGCCGTTCGAGACCGCGACCCGGCCGGAAGCCGAGGCGGCGATGCAGAAGATCCTCGTCGAGGCGCGGGCGGAATTCATCGTGCTGGCGCGCTACATGCGCATCCTGAGCGGCGATTTCGCGGCGCTGTGGCCGTCGAAGATCATCAACATCCACCACTCGTTCCTGCCGGCCTTCGTCGGCGCCGATCCTTACCGGCAGGCCCACGAGCGCGGCGTGAAGATCATCGGCGCCACAGCCCACTACGTGACCGCCGAACTGGACCAGGGCCCGATCATCGAACAGGACGTGGCGCGCGTCTCGCACTCCGAAGGCATCGACGAACTGCGCCGTCTCGGCCGCGATCTGGAGCGCCAGGTACTGGCGCGCGCGGTGCGCTGGCATGTCGAGGACCGGATCATCGTCGACGGCAACAAGACCGTGGTGTTCAACTGATGGCGACCACCCCGCCGGGCGGCCTGCGCGCAAAGGCTGCGGATCTGCTGTCCAGCCTGCTGTACCGGAACGCGGCCGTGTTCCGTCTGCGCATGAACCTGTATCCGCCGTACCTCGGCGCCGGCATCCGGGTGACGCGGGTCAGCCGTGATTTCCGGGAGATCGATGTCGAGCTGCGTCGCCAGCCCGGCAACGCCAATGCCTTCGGCACCCATTTCGGCGGCAGCCTCTACGCGATGGTCGATCCGTTCTACTGCCTGCAGTTCTTCGCCAGCCTGGGGCCCGGCTACCTGGTCTGGGACAAGGCCGCGAAGATCGAATTCCTGCGCCCGGGCAAGGGCACGGTGCACGCGAAGTTCCGGATCAGCGAGGCCGACATCGACGCCGCGCGGCAGGCGACGGCCAGCGGCGCCAAGTACCTGCCGGTGTTCCATGTCGAGGTGCTCGACGGCAAGGGCGAGGTGGTGGCCCGGGTCGAGAAGGAACTGTACGTGCGACGCAAGCCGGTGCGCAGCGCGAAGGCTGCCGCCGAGGCTTGAGCGCCGCCCCGGCCATCTTGCCGGGCGATCCCATGAAAAAGCCCCCCGCAGCCTGCGCTGCGGGGGGCTTTTCGTTGGGCCGGATCAGCCGATCAGGCGATCAGCCTGCCGGCTGGCGCGCCCGCTCAGCGGCGCCGCGACCGACGCCGCAGTCCCGCCATCACGCCGAGGCCGAGCACCAGCACCAGGCCGGCCGCGCCGCCGCTGCGCCGCTGCAGCACCCGGAAGCCGAACGTGGCGGAGACGCCGCTGACGGTCACGGTGACGTCGCGCAGGCCGACCGCCGCGTTGCGATCGAGATCGATCACGGCGGTGATGCGGGTGGCGCTGTCGACGGTCACGCTGCGTACGGTGATGCCGGTGCCGGAGAACGCCACCGCCGCCGGGCTGCCGAAGCCGCTGCCGGAGATGGTCAGCGTCACACCCCGGCTGCCGGCTTGCGCGCTGTCCGGCGATAGGCCGGTAATGGCGGCGTTGCTGACCGTGAAGCCATTGCTCTCGACCAGCGTCAGGCCATCCGTGGTCACCGAGACATTGCGGGGGCCGACTGCCGCATCGGCAGCGATGCTGAGCGTGGCGACCAGCGTCGTCGGGTTGAGCCGCGAGGTGCCGGTGACGGTGACGCCATCGCCGAAGCTGACCACGCTGTCGGCGCTGAAGACGACGTTCTCGCCGACGATGGTGACCGCCAGACCGCTGGCACCCCGGCTGCCGCTACCCGGCGTCACCGACACGATGTCGGCCGGCGGCACGGTGACCTGGAAGCCGGACAGGATCGCCGCGGTGGTGCCCGCCGTATTGACCGTGACATCGCGGAAGCCCGGCGCGGCATCGGCCGCGACCGAGATCGTTGCCGTCAGCGTGGTGGCATCGACCAGGGTGGTGCCGGTGACGGTGATGCCGTCTCCGAAGCTGACCACGCTGGCATCGGTGAAGCTGACGTTCTCGCCGACCACGGTCACCGCCAGGCCGGTCACACCCCGGGCGCTGGCGTTGGGCGTCAGCGACACGATGGTCGGCACCAGTGGCGCCACTTCGGTCACCGTGAAGCCGCGCGCCTCGGTGATGCTGTCGACGGCAACGTCGTAGAACGAGGTCACGGCCGCGTCGGCGATGCTCACGTTGACGCGCAGTTCGGTCGGCGAGACCAGCGTGCGGGAATTCACCGTGATGTTCGGCGTCACCGAGCCGTTGCGGCGGAACTGCACGACCGAATCGGCGGTGAACGCAGTCCCGGCACCGAAGATCGTCAGGTCGCGGCTGCTGCCGCGTGCCGCCGAGGACGGCGACAGCGTGGCGATTTCACCGCCGGCTACCGGCGCGGTCACCTGCAGCGCGCCAACGCCGTTGGCGACTTCGGTGGCAGTGCCGAGCGGCGTGGCGACGCTGACATCGAAGAAGCCCGGCACGGTATCGGCCGCCACGGCGATCCGGGCACGGATCAGGCGCGGCGACAGCACTTCGCGAGACACCACGGTCAGCGACGGGTTGGCGAAGCTGACCGTCGACGACGAGGTGAAGTTGGTCGATGCGCCGAGCACATCGAGCACTGCCGTCGCGCCGGCCGGCACGGCCGACGGCGCCAGCGTGGCTACCGTCGAGGTGACGCTGCCGAGGCCGATGCTGGTGCCGGCGTTGATGTAGCGGGTGCGGTCATCAGCCGAGATCGGGCGCGGCGTGGCGACGAACACGCCGCCGGTGAACTGCGAGATGCCCGAGTTGGTGGTGAAGGCGCTCTCGCGGCCGAGCATCTCCGGTTCCGGATACTCCTCGGCGACGTGGACCCCGGCCGGGCGGCGCGGCGTCAGTGCGCGGGCAACGATGGTTTCCGGCGCCCACGGCCGCAGGCTTGCCGAGCCTTCATGCTGGCCGGCGCGTTCGGCCTTGCGCGTGCCGGTGCCGCTGGTCACGGCGGCGCGTGCGGACGGGAATTCCTCGCTGCAGGTCGCCGACAGCAGGGTCGACATGGTCAGGCTGCGGCTGCGGTAGTAGCTGACCACGCTGCCGCGGCTCGGGCCATCGGGGCGGGAGTCGGCGTCGGTGAACAGGATTGCGCGGCCGCCGTTGGCGAGAATACGGCCGGCGGTCATCAGCGCGGCGTTCGACGATTCCGGGCAATCGCTGCCACCACCGGCGGACAGGGTGTTGACCACGGCCTGGATCTTCGACGGCACGTCGCTGACCACGCGGCGGGTGACGTTGTCCTTGAAGGTGACGACGGCGGTGCGCGGGAATGGCCCGCCGGCGGCGATGCGGTTGTCGATGATGTTGGTCAGGATCTGCCGCACGGCGCTGATCTCGTTCGACATGCTGCCGGTGTCGTCGACGACGAACGCCAGGCGGACGCCGTCGTTGAGGCGGATCTGGACATCGGCGGTGCTGCCGGCGCTGACCGGCACGGCCAGCGGCGCTTCGCTTTCGTCTTCCGAGCAGGCCAGTTCGGCTTCGGCGGTCGGGCCGTAGTACTCGAACGGGAAGCCCTGGTCAGTGGCGGTCTTGATCGCCATGCGGTTGGCTTCGAAGCCGTTGTGGCCCATTTCCTCGACCACCACGTGATAGCTGCCCGGCGGCACGCTGATCTCGAATCGGCCGGTGGTGTTGGAATCGAAGGCGGTGTACCGGCTGACCTGAGCACCGGTGGCGGTATTGATGGCGCGCACGTTGACGCCGGCGACCGGCGCATCGTTGGAGCAGCGGCGGACATTGCCGACGATGGTGCCGAGCGTGGTCGAGAACGCGGCATTCGGATAGCGGCGCGAGATCGCGGCGCGATCGTCGTCCTCGATCGTCGCGCGGGCCGTGCCGGCGATGCCGAACGGATGCATGGTCGGCACGTTGTTGATGTTGATCGGCGTCAGGGCATCGCTCGGGCTGCCGAAGCCGCCGTTGAAGGCAGTGGAGTTCAGGCTGTTGAACTGGCCGACCGAGGAATGCGCGAAGCCGATCGTGTGGCCCAGCTCGTGGACGGCGGTGGACGGCCGGTGATAGTCGGTGCGCGTGCCGTTGAGCAGCAGGAAGGCGTCGGTGATCGTGCAGCTGCCGCCGCTGACCACTTCGCGCGACGGGCCGAAGCCGTTGACGTCGGCCGGATCGAGGCCGATGACGGCCATCGCGCTGCCGTCCTCGTCGAACACCACTTCGTTCTGGCCGTCGCTGGTGCCGCTCAAGGTGCCGATGCCCCAAGCGGTGCCGAAGTTGGCGCCGGTGTAGTCGATCGCGACGGTGGCGAAGTTGCCGAACACGTCCTCGGCCGACGCCACATCGTTCCACTGGCCCTTCGCCGCGACGGCTTCGGCCAGCACGGTGGCGGCGATGTCCGGCGTCGACGACCCGTCGACCCGGTAGTCGACGTTGCCCGGTCCGATCGCCGCCCAGCGGCAGCCGCCGCCGGCATCGGCCTCGAAGAAGTGATAGGCCTTCGCCGGTCCGGACGTGCTCAGCGCAGCGAGCGCCGTGACCAGACTCGCGATGCCGGTGCGGATGATCCGCGCGCCATGCGTTCTCATGTTGTGTCCCCCAAGGATTGCTACGGTGCAGGGAGCTGCCGGGTGGCAGCCGTCGTCGAGCCGCGCGGCGCCGTGCTGGCGTCGCGGGACGGATGTGAAGGCGTGAGGCCGGCCGGCGCGGCAGAGTGTCGACCGGGCCCGGCAGAGGGCGGCATTGCGGCAGTGCGCTCGTGGACCCGGCTGCGCAGCTGCGCCAGCGTCTGCTCCGGATGGCCCTGGCCCGCCGTTGCGCGCAGTCGCTCGGCCGGTGGTTCACCCTGCGCGGCGAGGATCTCGAACACGCCCTGCGGCTTCACCAGCGGATAGCCTTCGGCGTTGCTCGGGCCGAGGAACAGCAGATAGCGGGTGCCGGGCGTGAAGCTTGGCAGGCCGTCTTCCCAGATCCGGGTATTGCCGAGGCGGCCGCCGAACAGGCGCAGTTCGAAGCGGCCGCCGAGGTCGCCCTTCAGCGATTCGACCTTGTCGAAGCGGATGAAGGTGAAGGGATTGTTGCCGAGGGCGGCGACGGCCCGGGTATCGGTGGCCGTGCAGGTGGCGATGACGATCCGCGGGCTGCGGTCGATCAGCTGGTCGATGGTCTGCGGCACCAGGTCCAGCGCCTGCGACGGCAGCGCCGTCGTCAGCAGCAGGGCCAGCCACCACGTCGCGCCTGCGACGATCCCTTTCATTCCCGTCTCCCCGGTTCGTGACGATGCCCGCAGCGAGGCATCGGTCAGCAGGCTAGGGACCGGGGGAAAGGATGGGAATCAAGAAAAAGTAAAAATCACGTCAATATCCATCGTCGACGTGCGGCCTCTCACGATTGCCGACGGTTCGGACACCGCCGGCCACCGGATCAGTCTTCCCAGTACACCTGGGTCTTGCGATCGGCTTCGAGCCCGGCCAGCAGTTCGCCGTAGCGCTTTTCGATCTCGTTGCGGCGCACCTTCATCGTCGGCGTCATCAGGCCGTTGTCGATGCTCCAGGTGTCGCGCGTGACGACGATCTTGCAGATCTGCTCGTGCGGTTCGAGCGACTCGTTGACCGCCTTCATGGTCGTCACCAGGCCCGCCTCGACCTGCTCGCGCGGCAGCTTGCGGGCATCGGCATTGAGCGACAGCACCAGCATCGGCTGGTACAGCCCGGCGCCGACTAGGCACATCTGCTCGACCGTGGTGTTGGTGCCGAACTTGCCCTCGATCGGCGCCGGGCTGACGTACTTGCCCTTCAGGGTCTTGAAGATTTCCTTCACCCGCCCGGTGATGAACAGGTAGCCGTCGGCGTCGATATGACCCTTGTCGCCCGTGCGCAGCCAGCCATCGGCGGTGAACAGCTCGGCAGTCTTCTCCGGGTCCTTGTAGTAGCCCGGCGTGTTGCCCGGATGCTTGCACTGGATCTCGCCGTCCTCGGCGATGCGCAGGCCGGCGTCCGGGAACGGCTTGCCGATCGAGCCGACCTTGTTCTGCCCCGGAAGATTCACGCTCGCGTAGATCGAGTTTTCGGTCATGCCGTAGCCCTGCATGATGTCGATGCCGAGCCGGGCGAACCATTCGATGATCGGCCGCGGCAGCGGCGCAGCGCCGGAAACCACCAGCCAGGCGCGATCCAGACCGAGGCCCTTGCGGATCTTCCGGCGGATCAGGCCGGAGATGATCGGCAGCTTCAGCAGGCGATCGATCTTGGCCTGCGGCAGCTTCTTCAGGATGCCGCCCTGGATGCGGCTGTAGACCAGCGGCACGCCGTAGAAGCGGGTCGGCCGCACCAGCCCAAGCGTTTCCGGCAGCTTCTCGAGTTCCTCGAGGAAGTGCACCTGGGCCGGCAGGTAGAGGCTGGCGATTTCCACCGCACCGCGCTCGAAGGCGTGCGCCAGCGGCAGATAGGACAGGAAATGCTCGCCGCCGGCGCGCGCCGGTTGGTCACGCAGCATGCCAGCCACAGTGAACGCGAGGTTCTCGGCGGTCATGATCACGCCCTTCGGGTTGCCGGTGGTGCCGGAGGTGTAGATCAGGCTCCAGATCGCATCGGCCGCCCGTTCGACCGGCTGTGCGATCGGCGCATGGGCGGCGGTCAGCGTGTTCCAGTCCTGCGCGCAGGGCGCAACGCCCGGATACGGCAGCGCGATGCGGACCACCTCGGCCGGCAGCGCCGCGAGGAAGCCGGCGGCGTCCGGCATCGGCCCGATGAACGCCACCTTGATGCCGGCGTGGCCGGCGATGTAGCGCACCGCGTCCTCGCTCTGCTTCGGGTACAGGCCGACGCCGGTCAGCCCGGCCAGGCCGCAGGCGAAATCGGCCATGAACCAGTGCGCGTTGTTCATGCCGGTCATCGCCACCGCGTCGCCGGGCTTCAGGCCCATGGCCACCAGCGCCGACGCCATCCGCCGCGCCTGGTCAGCGACTTCGGCCCAGGTCCAGGTCCGCCAGACGCCCTTGACCGGCTGGTGCAGATAGGGCTCGTTCGGGGTTTCGGCAGCCCGCTTGAGCAGTTGTTGCACCGGGTTCGGCAGCTTGGACATGAAGATTCTCGGGTCGTCTGAGTACAGATGTGCGCGAATGCTAGCAAAGCGACCGCTGCAACGTGCGCTGGCGTATGGTGGCGACCGTCTGGCCGAAAGTCGAGGTACTGGTGGCCGACACGGCGCGAAACGCGCGCTGCCGAACCCATTCGCAAATTCCCGGATTGCCATGAGAAAGCTGTTGAGAACGCTGCTTGCGGTGCTGCTGACGGGCCTTGGCGCTGCCGTGGCCTACCTGCTGCTGGCCCCGACCGATGTCGATCCCGTTGCCTGGCAGCCGCCACGGGCACCGGCGGCCGAAGGGCCATTTGCCGTCAATGACAGGCTGAAGGACCTGCAGCGGCTGGCCGCCGGCATCGGCACCGGGCCGGAAGGCATCGGTATCGATGCCGAAGGTCGCGTCATCACCGGATACGACGATGGTCGGGTGATCCGCCTGTCTGCGGACGGCCGCCAATACGAATTGCTGGCCGATACCGGCGGCCGGCCGCTGGGCATCGCATTCGCCGCCGACGGCGCGCCGATCGTTGCCGACGCCATCAAGGGCTTGCTGCGCATCGAGGCCGGGCAGGCACGCACGCTGGCGACCGCAGCGGGCGGCGTGCCGCTCGGCTTCACCGACGATGTCGACAGCAGCGGCACTCAGATCGTGTTTTCCGATGCTTCGACCAAGTTCGGCATCCGCGCCTACCTGCACGATCTGCTGGAGCATCGGCCACACGGCCGCCTGCTGGTCCACGACAGCGGCACCGGTGCCACCACCGAACTGGCACGCGATCTCTACTTCGCCAACGGGGTCGCGCTCGGACCCGGCGGCGAATACGCGCTGGTCGCGGAGACCTCGGCGTACCGCATCAGCCGCATCTGGCTGCGCGGTGAGAAGGCCGGCCGCCGTGACGTGTTCGCCGACAATCTGCCGGGCTTCCCGGACAACCTGAGTTTCAACGGCCGCGACCGGGTCTGGGTGGCGCTGGCCAATCCGCGCGATCCGGGCCTCGACGCGCTCGGCGAATGGCCGCAGGTGCGGCGGCTGCTGGCGAGACTGCCGGCGGCAATCCAGCAGCGGCTGGCGTTCTCGCCGATCAAGCACAGCCTGGTGCTTGGCCTCGATCTCGAGGGCCGGGTGATCGCCAACCTGCAGCACCACGGCACCGACGCCTATGCGCCGATCACCAGCGTCGAGGAGCACGGGCCCTGGCTGTACCTGGGGTCGCTGAGCGAGCCGACGATCGCCAGGCTGCCGCTCGCCCGCGCGGTCGTCGGCGCCGAGCCACCGCCTGACGGTTGGCAGCAGGCCCCGGCGCGACCGCAGCCGACCTCGCGCTGAGCGCACAAATCCCTTTGCTTTCGCTGCATTGCGACATCCGCGTGCGGCGCGGCCCAGGTTCCGGGCGGCGCCGGCCGCTGGCTTGCAAATGCGCGGCATGACTCGTATACCTTCGGTCATATCCCGCCCATACGGGTAGGGATGGAGCGGTAACTCGATGCGCACCGCCTGCTGGCAGGGGCGCACGATCACTAAAACGACGGCAGACAGCCGAACGGCGACCGGCCTGCAAACGGTCGCCGGTGCGATAGGAGACGACTATGCAGAGCTACGATCCCGTGCAGGGAACTGCGACGGTGTGCCCGTCGATTGCGCGCCGCGCACCGCGGGTGGCACTGGCGGCCGGCATCGCGATGATGGCGGCTGGTCCGGCCACCGCCTTCCAGTTCGACCTTGGCCCCGTGCAGGGCAATCTCGATAACACCCTGTCCTACGGCATGCTGTGGCGTGCCCAGGGACGCTCCGACAGCCTGATCGGCATCGCCAACGGCGGCACCGCGCGCAGCGTCAACGGCGACGACGGCAACCTCAACTACTCGGCCGGTGATCTCGTCAACCAGATCGCCCGCGGCACCCACGAGCTGGAGCTGAAGTACGGCGACAACATCGGCGTGTTCGTGCGCGGCACCGAGTTCATGGATTTCCAGGTCGCCCACGAGCTGGAGAAGTTCGGCCCGCGCGGCCGTGACCGCCTGCAGATGCACTGGGAACTGCTCGACGCCTTCCTGAGCGTGTCCGGCAAGCCGTTCGGCAACCGCACGACCAACGTCCGCATCGGCAACCAGGTCATCAACTGGGGCGACGCCACGTTCATCCCGAACGGCATCAACGCCACCAATCCGCTCGACATCCTGCGGTTGCGCGCCCCGGGCGCGGAACTGCGTGAGGCCTTCCGGCCGACGCCGATGCTCTCGTTCAGCCAGGAGTTGACCGACAGCCTGACCGCCGAAGGCTATGTGCAGGCGCGTTTCGACAATTTCTTCCTCGACCCGCGCGGCTCGTACTTCTCCACCACCGACATCGCCAGCGACGACGGCAACCGCGCGGTGGTGACCTTCGGTCGTCGCGATGACGACTTCATGGGCAATCCGTTCCCGCCGACTGGCACGACGGCCGGCCTGTCCGCCGCCGCGCAGGCAGCGGGCCTCGGCCCGTTCCGGGGCGATGCCAGCGTCTGGGTTGGCCGTACCGGCGTGCGTGACCGGCCGAACGGCTTCGGCCAGTTCGGCGTCGCCACCCGCTACCTGGCCGACTGGCTGGGCTCCACCGAGTTCGGCGCGTACTACCAGTACTACCACTCGCGGGTGCCGCTGGTGTCGGCCCTGAAGTCGACCGACGCGCGGCGCGGCAGCGGCACGACGTCGGCAGCCACCAATGTGCCGCTGCCACCGCAGCTTGGCGGCAGCGTCGGCGTGGCCTCGGGCCAGAACGGCAGCGCGGCGTACTTCCTCGAGTACCCGAAGAACATCCACCTGCTCGGCCTGTCGTTCAACACTCAGCTCCCGAATGGCATGGCGCTGCAGGGCGAGTACAGCTACCGGCCGAACCTGCCGCTGCAGCGGGCGGCCACCGAACTGCTGCTGGCGGCGCTGAACATCGAGTCGAACTTCGCGCCGAATCCGGCCGATATCGCTGCCGGTGCCGAAATCCGTGGCTGGCAGCGGGTCAAGGCGCACCAGATCCAGACCACCGCAACGCAGGTGATCCCGACCATCCTCGGCGCCCAGCAGCTCGCGCTGGTGGGTGAGGTTGGCTACACCTTCCTCGATCTGCCGACCAGCGTGCTGTTCGACGGACCGGGTACGGCGCTGCCCGCGCTGGCGGCGGCCTCCAACGCATCGGGCGGATCGGTGCAGAACGGCGGCTACGCCACGCAGCACTCCTGGGGCTATCGCGCCGTTGCCCGGCTCGATTACCTGAGCCTGCTCGGTGCCTGGAACATGTCGCCGCGCGCGGTGTTCAGCCACGACGTCAAGGGTGTCAGCCCGACGTTCAACGAAGGCGCGCAGGCGGTCACCGCCGGCGTCAACTTCAACTACCAGGCCACTTACACGATCGACGTGTCGTACACCTCGTTCTTCGGTGGTCGCGTGTACTGCGGCTCCGACGATCCCAATCCGGCGCTGGCCGGCAGCAACGGCCTCGCCGCAGGCCAGTCGCAGTCTTACTGCACCGCCGCCAATCCATTGAAGGACCGCGACTTCATCGCTCTGACGATGACCTACGCGTTCTGAACTGCAGAGGAATGCTCATGACGAAAATGAACCGAATTTCCAGCTCGCTGGTCGCCGCCGCCTTCGGTGCGATGACCGCACTGTCCGCACACGCCGAATCGCTGAACACCATGGGCGGCGATGCTGCCGCCAACGCCGCCGGCACCATTCCCGCCTGGACCGGCGAGACAGTGAAGGCGCCGGCCGGCTTCAAGCCCGGCATCCTCTATCCGGACCCGTTCGCGGACGAGAAGCCGATCCTGGTGATCACCGCCGCCAACGCCGAGGAGCACAAGGCCCAGCTGAGCGCGGGCCAGCTTGCCGCCTTCAAGAAGTACCCGGCCTACAGGATCAACGTCTATCCGACTCACCGGACTGGCGTGTATCCGAAGGGCTATTACGACGAGACCAAGGCCAACGCCGGCAAGGCCAAGCTGTCGGAATCGGGTAACGGCGTGCTCGGCGTCAATGGCGGCCTGCCGTTCCCGACGCCGAAAAATGGCAACGAAGCGATCTGGAATGCGCTGACCCGCTATCGCGGCGAGACCTACGAGACCGACAACGTGCAGCTGGCGGTCACCCGGGGCGGCGAGTACACGCCGGTGCGCTTCCAGTACCAGCTCGACTTCCAGTTCGGCTCGCTGAACAAGAAGCCGGCCGAGCGTACTGACAACCTGCTGTTCTACTTCCTGCAGCGCATCGTCGCGCCGGCGCGCCTGGCCGGTTCGGTGCTGCTGGTGCACGAGCCGCTGGACCAGACCAAGGTGTTCCGTTCGGCGTGGACCTACAACCCCGGCCAGCGGCGCGTGCGCCAGGCGCCGAACGTCGCTTACGACAACCCCGGCACGGCGGCCGACGGCCTGCGCACCAACGATGACTTCAACATCTACAACGGTGCCACCGACCGTTACGACTTCGAGCTGGTCGGCAAGAAGGAAATCTACATTCCGTACAACAGCTACAAGCTGTCGAGCGGCGTGAAGCTGGAAGACATCGTGCGGCCGGGCTTCCTGAACCCGGACTTCACCCGCTACGAGCTGCACCGCGTCTGGGTGGTCGACTCCAAGCTGAAGAAGGGCACCTCGCACCTGTATGCGCGGCGCACCTTCTATCTCGACGAGGACACCTGGACGCCGGTGCTGGTCGACAAGTACGACGGCCGCGGCGAGCTGTTCCGCACCGGCGAATACCACTCGATCCAGCTCTGGGACGTGCCGATGACCTTCGGCACCGTCGAAGTCCACAGCGACCTGCAATCCGGCCGCTTCCTGGCGCTCGGCGTGCGTACCGGTGACGACAAGATGTATGCGCCGTCGAAGCTCAC
>CAYPJK010000020.1:14076-14953 GCA_964411025.1 uncultured Nevskia sp. | reverse complement strand
GATCGACAGCAGTTCCTCGGGATAGGCCTTGCTGATCTCGCCGGTCTTGGCGATCGCCTCGTGCAGCGGCATCAGCACACCGGTCGACAGCGCGCCCTTGGCGGCATCGGCAAGAAATTTCCGGCGGCTGTAGCCGGCGTCGTAGCGGAGCAGTTTCATCGTCGTCAGGTATCCGGGAAGGGCTGCGGGGGGACAGGAAGGAATCGAAGGACGCGAGATGCGTGCAGCAGCGCGGTCGACGCCGGGCTCAGATCGGCGGCGCCGGCCGGTCGACGCGATCGAGCACCGGGCGTGTCGGCTTGCCGGTCGGCGAGCCGCCGGGCGGCTCCAGCGTGATCGCGAACACCACGGTGCGGCTGGCGTCGAGGCCCTGCGGCACGTCGACGACGACGGTGGAATCGCGTTCGGTGCCCAGAATCGCCAGTGGCCGCGGCGCGCCGTCATCGGCCAGCCACCACAGCTGCACGCTGGCGCGGCCGGCGCTCAGGTAGTCATCGCTGGCGGTGATCGCCAGCTTCCGGTGATCCGGCGACAGGCTGATCATCCAGCCCATGCGGGAGCCGGGCATTCCGAGGCGCGCCAGCAGCACCGGCAGCGGCCGCAGCTCGTCGTCGCCCAGTTCGGGTTCGGCCAGTTCGGCGCGGTCGGCGGGACCGGCCGGCGGTGGGGCCGGAAAGCTCAGGCGGGCGCCGGCCAGTTCGATCAGGCCGCCGACGATCAGCAGCCCGCAGGCGCAGGCGGCCGCCAGGAAGCGGACGCGCCGGAACCAGAGCGTGCGCCGCCGCAGCGGCAGCGGCCGTGCCCGGCCCTGATCCGGCGTCGCCGGGTCCGGACGGTCGGCCGGTGTTGCTGCTGCCGTCGACGGCGGTCGCTGGGT
>CAYPJK010000020.1:0-14066 GCA_964411025.1 uncultured Nevskia sp. | reverse complement strand
GCGCGGCCCGCAGCGCCGCCGGCGGCGCCGCGGCCGGCAGGCCGTGGGCAATTGGCGCGAAGCGGCTTTCCCAGCCGCCGCCCCGGCGGCGCACGTCCGGACGGGTGGCGATCAGCCGCTCGAAGCGGGCACGGGCCGGGCCGCGCAGCGCGCCCAGCACGTACTGGGCGGCCAGCCGGTCGATCAGTTCGGGATGGTCGTAGATCATCGGCCCACTTCCAGACACTGCCGCAGGCGCACCAGCGCGCGGCGGATGCGGGCCTTGACGGTGCCCAGCGGCAGGCCCAGGTGGTCGGCCAGTTCCTGGTTCGAATAGCCCTCGTAGAAGCTCAGCAGCAGGCAGCGCCGGTGGGCGTCGTCCATGGTGTCGAGACAGCGGGACAGGCGGTCGATGTCGGTGAGCACGATGGCGTCGAATTCGGGCGATCGTGGAGGTACGGCCGTGTCGCGAAGATCGGACGCGTGGCTGTTCAGACGTTCGGCCTGCGCCTGGCGGCTGCGCACCACGTCGATCGCCCGGTAGCGGGCGATACCGATCAGCCAGCCGGCGGCGTCGCCGCGCGCCGGGGTGTAGGTGCTGCCGCGCCGCCAGATGCGGATGTAGCAGTCCTGCAGCGCCTCGTCGGCCTGCCCGGGGTCGCGCAGCATCCGCAGCAGCACGGCGTAGAGGTAGCGGCTGGTCTCGTCGTAGAGCGCAGTGAAGGCTTCGGCGTCGCCCTGCGACACCCGGTCCAGCAGCTGGCGCAGGCGGCCTTCGTCGACCGGCATCCGCAGCGGCGCGCGTGGCAGCAGCGCCTGCAGCCGCGCTTCGAAGCCGGCGATCGCGGCCTGCTCGATGTCGTGGCCGGGGATGAAGCCGGCCATCGCGTCGGCATCGATATCGGCATCGTGATGACGCGATGTCGTCACGGGCGCGCGGTCATTCAGGGCTGGCCGACCACGGCCGGCGATGGCGGCACGAATGCCTGTTCCAGCACGTAGGCGTCATCGAAATGCTGTTCGCCGACATAGCTGACCGGCAGGCGCATGAAGTGGCGCAGCGCGCCCGGCCGCGACACGCCGCTGACCGCGTACCACTCCGGGGCCGGTGTGCGGGTGCCGGCGATGGTGCCGTCGGCGCCGAACAGGCTGCGGGTGCCGCCGCCCGGCAGCGGCAGCCGGTACAGCTCCTCGAAGCGGCCCAGCGTGTAGCGCTGCGCCGGCACCGTGGTGTCGGCGCGGGTGACACCGCGCAGGCCGCCGTCGCGCGCCAGGATCAGGCTCGGCTCGGCCGGAGCCGGCGTGTCCTGCGGGAAGAACGGGCTCAGGCCGTCATCGGCGCTCGGCCGGCGCGGCAGGTCGGCACTCACGGCGAACCAGAAGTGCTCGCGGCCGGAGCCGCGCACGCTGTCATAGGCGATCGGCCGCAGCGCGTTGTCGAGCGTGACCCGCCAGATCAGGCTGTCCACCGGCGCCGTGCCCGGCAGCGCGTCGGGGCTGCGGAACCACAGGAAATAGTTGACCTGGATCAGCCGCTCGCCGCCGAAGCGGGTGAAGCCGATCTGGTAGTGCACGGTGTGCTGGCGGCTGTCGATGTCCAGCCGCACGCCGCCGTGGCCGTCGTCGACCCAGACCGGCGCGCCGAGCAGGCGCTGGCCGGTGCCGGCCGCCATCAGCAGCTCCGGCGCATTGACCTCGGCAATCGCCCGCCAGGCCGAATCGACGAGGCCGGGAAAGCCGAGCTCGTCCGGGTAGGCGTCGCTGACGCGGGCCGGGATCAGCGACACGTCCTCCACCGGCTGCACCTGCCAGCGCAGCGGCCGCTCCGGCCCGAGCCGTTCGCTGCGCGGGCTGGCGAACGCACGCCGTACGGCGTCCTCGTGCGCGCGCAGGCGGGCGCGCTGCAGCGGCAGGGTCAGCGGGTACAGGCCCAGTGCCCGGGTGGCGGACGAATAGGCGTCCGGCGGCACCATGGTGTCGTGCACCAGCTTGAAGTTGTCCGGATCGTCGAACTCCAGCGCCGCCAGGCCGCGACCGCAGTTCAGGAACTCGCCGCGCAGGATCGCGCGCTGCTGGGAATCCAGGCCGAGGTTCTCGTACTCGAACTCGCGGGCTTCCTGATCGAACTCGCGCATCCGGCGCAGCCAGGCGCCGACTTCGTCAATCGTTTTGACCTCGTCGCGGAACGAGGCCAGCAGGCGGTCGCTGCGCAGGTAGGGAAAGCCCGGCACCCGGTAGAACACGCCGTCGCGGACGCCGGCCGCGTCGATCCGCGCATCGATTTCCGCGTAGCGGGCGCGGCAGGTCTTCAGGGCGACGAAGAAGCCGCTGGGTTCGGCGAGACGCGGGCTGCGGGCGCAGCCGGTGACAGCGGTGGCGATGGCAACGACGGACAGCAGCAGAACGTTGGGGTGGCGCGGGGGGGGGGGCGGTGGGGGCGCGCGCTAGGGGCCCCCCCGGCTGGGGGGCGGCCGGTGGCGATGGCGACACCGGCGGGAACGACCACTCGAGGCTGACTTTCGCGGTACCGGTCCACAGGCCCAGCCAGGTCGAGTTGCCGTTCAGTGACAACGGCAGAGGCAGCGTTGCGGATGCCTTGCCACTGGCCGGCGCATGACGAAGGGTGTCGGTGATCCATTCCAGCGCCGCCGTCGGCATCGGCTGCGGCTCGGTGGCCCGCGACGTGTGCTGGGATTCGGTGAACTCGGTGACGCCGACCGGCGACGGGATGTGGATGTTCTCCACCCACAGCGGTCGCTTGGCGTCATCGGGATCGAAGACGATGGTGAAGTGGCTGCACAGCGACAGGCCGTCGCTGGCGTTGTGGCTGTCGGCCGTGCGGTGTTCCTGGAACGGCACCAGGCGGTCGACGGTCTTGTTCCAGCGCTCGCCGGCGATATCCATGTCCAGCGTCACCCGCGATGCGCCGGCGCAGCCCTTGTACGGCAGGAAGTGGTAGTAGCGGCCCGGTTCGTCTTCCGGCTCCATGGCGTCCGGATACTGGGTGGCGGCGAGGATTGCGGCGTAGAACAGCTGGGTTTCCTGGTTGCACACGGCGTCGCCGCGGCATTTCATCTGGTCGTACTGCATGCGCTTGGCCAGCTCGGCCTCCTCGGCCGGCGTCGACGGCAGTTTCAGCTTGCCGCCGCTGGCTTCGATGGCCTTCTTCGCCAGCCGGGCCAGGTGCACGGTCTTGGCTTCCAGCCGGGCGTCCAGATCGGGATCGAGCAGGTTGCGGATCTGCCGCTCGCCGTCGCTGCGCATCGGCACCCGCAGTTCGTAGCGCTGCCGGGTGCTGCCCTTCGACCACTGCCGCGCCGGGTACTTGGGGTCGTTCTTTTCCCAGCTCTGGGTCGCCTCGACGGTGGCGACCACGGTCAGCACCCGGTCGATCGGGGCCGCCTGCGCGCCGCCGGCCAGCAGCCCGGCGGCCAGCGCCAGCGCCGTTCCGCGTGGATGCCGAATGGCAGGGTCCGGAAACGGCGACGGCGTCAGGCGCATGGCGGCTGGGCGGTTCAGTCGCCGCCGAAACGGCGGCCGTAGGATATGCCGATGCTCATGTTGCGGTTGGCGATCGTCGCCTCGCCGCCGCCAAAAGCCGCGGGGATGGAGTTCTCGCCGGTCACGCGGCGGCGCTCGGACATCGCGAAGAAGCCGGACAGCTCGTGCACCTTGGCGACCGTCCAGGTGCTGCCGAGCGTCAGGTGGAACTTCGAGGTTCCGGGCGACTGCTGGTTGAGCAGGATGTTGTGCCGCGACAGCAGCTGGGTGGAGTAGATGAAGCCGCCGCGCACGATGAACGATGGCGACACCTCATGCTCCACCCCGAGCTTGTAGGCGTTCTGGTTGTTGAAGCCGAAGCCCGGACCATTGGAAGAACCGAGCGGCCGGCCGGCGGCCAGGCGATCGATGCCGTTGCCGAAGCCGTTGCTGCGCTGGTAGCCGAAATGCTGGTACTCCAGCGCCAGCCGCCAGCCGTCGGCGGGGCGCGCCAGCAGCGCGCCGCCGAAGATCGCCGGCAATTCCAGCTTGCCCTGGTCCGGCAGCAGGCCGCGGTATTCCTCGATGCGCAGCTGCAGCGCCTGCGTGCGGTAGGACAGGCCGGCGTCGAGCCACGACGTCAGCGGGGCGGTCCAGCCGATCGTCAGGCTCATGCCGTAGCTGGCGTGCGGGCCCTGGTTCGACACCGCGTCCGGCGTTTCCGACAGCGGCGCGAATGGCAGCAGGCCTTCCACCGACAGCCACTGGTGCTGCAGGTTGAGCGACATGCCGAGGCTGTGGCTGCCGAGCCGGTGGGCGGCGGCCAGCGACAGGCCGCCGATCTTCAGCGAGGTCTGCGCCGAATCGGAGACGCCGTTGTCGTTCGGACCGGCGAAGCGTGCGTACGGGCTTTGCGGATAGACCGGGCCAAAGCCGGCGGCGAAGGCGGTGACGCCGAACGCCCAGCGGTCGCCGACCGTGAAGTTCGCGCCGACCTGGGGGATCGGGTAGTAGTTGCTCTTGTACTGGTAGGCGCCGTCCGGGCCAGCGGCATTGCCGATGATTTCCGCGCCGCCGCTGACCCGCAGCAGGTCGACGCCGACGTCATAGCGGTTGCCCATGGCGATCGCCTGCGCCGGGTTGGCGCTCAGCGCCGTGCTCTCGCGGGCGCCGACGTAGCTGACGCCGCCGAAACCCATGGCCTTGATGCCGGAGCCGTGCTCGAAGATGCCGAGCGTGGCGTGGGCGTTGAGGCTGGCAAGCGAGCCGACAGCGATCAGGGCTGTCGCGCGAAGGGAAATCATGTTTTGGGTATCCGAATGGCCGTGTGGGGGCAGGAGAATACCGGCGCGGCCGCCACGGTGTTCAGCCGGCGTGGCGCTGGCGATCGAGGAATCGCTCGCGGACGACCAGGTACAGCGGGAAGGCCAGCGAGACGCCGATGTACGACAGGCCGACGAAGCCCCAGCCCCAGCGCAGGCCCAGCCCGATGCGCTGGGCATCGAACACGACCCAGATCATGAAGACCACCCAGGCGATCGCCATGTCGATGCTCAGGAAGGCGGCGGTGCCGCCGGCCTTGATGGCGTCACCGAAGAAGGCCACCGGATTGAGGATGTTGCCGCCGTTGGCCATCCAGTCGAAGGCATGTGGCCACGTGCTGAACAGCGCCACGATGCCCAGCACCACGAACAGGCCGTGCTTCAGATTCTGCGTCACTGCTGTCTCCCCGCGTTCTAGGACGGCCGCTGTCCGCTGCTGGTGCTGTGCCGCCGCTGGTGATGTCCCCGCGGCGACGGGCGGATCTTGGAAAATGGAGTCTGCCCATGCGGCCTGCGGAGCAGCCCCTACTGAAGTCGGGTGCAGCGCCGTTGATGTCGAACGGCGTCCTGCGTCCCGCGCTCAGGGCATCTTGGCGATGTGGCTCTGGTCGGTGAACTTGTCGTAGTAGATGGCGTCGAGCTTGACGCCGTACTCGGTCATCGAGGCGATGCCGGCGTCGATCATCCCCGGCGGGCCGCACATGTAGCCCTCGGCATCGTTCAGTGCGACGCCGGGCAGCGCATCGGGAATGAACTGGGTGACCAGGCCGCGGGCGCCGGTCCAGCTGCTGTCGGCCGGCTCATGCGAGAGCACCGGCAGGAACACGAAGGTATCGGCCCAGTTGTTGGCGATCTGCTGGATCTGGTCGAGCCCGTAGAGATCAGCCTGCGTGCGGGCACCGAACAGGAAGGCGCAGGGTCGTTTGACACGGTCCTTGCGGGCCGCTTCCAGCACCGACAGCAGCGGCGCCAGACCGGAACCGCCGGCGATGCAGATCATCGGCGAAGTGCCGGGGTGCAGATGGAAATTGCCGTGCGGGCCTTCGACGTCCAGCGGCACTTGGTCCAGCTCACCCTTGAACAGCGCTTCGGTGAAGGCGCCGTTCGGCACCTTGCGGATGAAGAAGCTGACGTTGCTGCGGCCGTCACGGTCCGGCGCATCGGCGAACGAATAGTTGCGCGCCCGTTCCAGCCCGGCGTACTTCAGGTTGGCGTACTGGCCGGCGACGAAACGGATCGGCCGGTCCAGCGCCACGGTGATGCGGACGATGTCGTGGGTCAGCGCCTCGGTCGCGGCGATCCGGCCCTTGAACGACTCCGCCTTCGGCGCGTCGAGCGCCTGGCTTTCGACTTCGACCTGGGTCAGCGCGTCCTTCGGAATGGCCTGGCAGGCGAGGATGAAGCCGGCGGCGATTTCCTGCTGCGACAGCGTGTAGCCGAAGTCGGTCAGCGCCGACACCCGGCCAGCCTTGAGCTTGCACTTGCACGAGCCGCAGGTGCCCACCGTGCAGTTGTGCGGGAACGGCACGCCGTTCTTCAGCGCCGCTTCCAGCATGGTTTCGCCGGACGGCACTTCATAGCGCGAACCGAACGGTGCCACTTCGACGAACTTCGCTTCACCGCCGCCAAACAGCTTCTTCAATAGACCCATCACGGACTCCGTCGCGAACCGCATGTCTTCAGCGACCGGCAACGGTCACGGGATGCTTGCGGCAAATAGTACGGTACAATACTATTACTGACAACAAGGCGCTGCCAGTGCTTTCGGCGATGCGGAATCGCGTGCCTGGACGAGCCATAGTCATGCCGCAGCCACGTCCTGCGGCCCGCGAGAGGAGACGGTCATGGACCTGGACGCCGACCCGAGATCCGCAGCAATCCGTCTCCGATGCGCCGCGCTCACGGGCAGTGGCCAGCCTTTCGACGGGCGTCGCCTGCCCGGCCCCGGCATCCCATACCGTTCGCTTGCTCGCCACCGTTCGCCGCTGTGCGACGCGGCTGCCGATTGAGCGCTCCCGCTTCCCTCGACCCACGCTCAGGAACCGTTCACGCCATGTCCAACCCGCCGCTTGCCGCCAGTGCCGCCATCGTCCGCCAGGTCGGCGGTCCGTTCACGATCGAATCGATCACCGTCGCCGCACCGCGCGAGCACGAGGTGCGGGTGAAGATGGTCGGGGTCGGCATGTGCCACACCGATCTGGTGGTGCGCGACGGCTTCCCGGTGCCGCTGCCGATCGTGCTCGGCCACGAAGGCTCGGGCATCGTCGAATCGGTCGGCAGTGCGGTCACCACGGTCAAGCCGGGTGATCACGTGGTGCTCAGCTTCAACTCCTGCGCCGCCTGCCCGAGCTGCGACAACACGCAGCCGGCGTACTGCTACAACTTCCTCGCCAACAATTTCTCCGGCGTCCGTCCTGGCGACGGCAGCACTGCGCTCAGCCAGAACGGCACCCAGATCGCCGGCAACTTCTTCGGCCAGTCGTCGTTCGGCAGCTACGCGGTGGCCCATGAGCGCAATGCCGTGGTGATCGACAAGGACCTGCCGCTGGAGATCATGGGTCCGCTCGGTTGCGGCATCCAGACCGGTGCCGGCGCGGTGGTGCTGTCGCTGGGCCTGAAAGCCGGCCAGTCGCTGGCGATCTTCGGCGGCGGTGCGGTCGGCCTGTCCGGGCTGCTGGGCGCGCGCGCCATCGGTGCCGGCACGGTGATCGTCGTCGAGCCGAACGAAGGCCGCCGCAAGCTCGCACTTGAACTGGGCGCCACCCACGCGATCGATCCGAAGGCCGAGGCCGACGTGCTGGCCAGGATCAAGGAACTGAGCGGCGGCGGCGTCAACCACGCCTTCGACACCACCGGCATCCCGGCGGTGATCGGCGTGGCTGTGGAAACCATGCTGCCGAACGGCATGCTCGGCCTGGTCGCCGTGCCGCCGCCGGAGGCCACGCTGCCAGCCAACATGATGAGCATGCTGATCCGCGGCGTCGGCGTGAAGTACATCACCGAGGGTGACGCCGATCCGAAGCAGTTCATTCCGCAGATGGCGGCCTGGTACAAGGCCGGCAAGTTCCCTTTCGACCGGCTGATCACCAAGTTCAAGTTCAGCGAGATCAACGAGGCCGCGCATTCGTCCGAGAAGGGCGGCGCGATCAAGCCGGTGATGGTGTTCTGAAGACAATCCGGCCGGAATGCGGCGGCCATCGCCGCGCTCCGGCCATCACGCGGGAGGAGGCGACATGCAGCAGCAAGCAAGCATCAATTCACAGAAATTGGGGCTGTGGTGCACCTGGGTCTTTGCCGCGCTGACCGTGGTCGGCTGGCTTGGCATCGGCCACTTCTATGCGCCGTTCCCGGCCGATGCCGGTCTTGACGCCACCAAGCAGTGGTTCACCGAGACCCACCGCTGGGGCACGATCATCGGCTGCACGATCTTCTACATCGCCGCCGGCCTGCTGACGCCGGGCTCGATCCAGTTCGGCATCATGCTGTCGAAGATCGAAGGCCGCTTCCCGCTGTGGTCGATCACCGCCGGCGTCTGCGGCATCTTCATTTCGCTGATCATCTTCTTCAACTGCTGCGCCTGGATCGTGGCCGCCTACCGGCCGGAGTTCGGCAGCGACGTGATCCAGGCCTGGTACGACTGGTCGTGGTTCGCCTTCCTGCTCGGCTGGATCTACCTGGCGATCGAGATGATCGCCACCGGCATCGTGGAACTGCAGGACACCCGAGCCGTGCCGATGATTCCGCGTTGGTTCACCTGGCTGACCTTTGCGGGCGCGGCCAGTCTGGTGACCGCCGCCGGCCCGGCGTTCTTCAAGAGCGGACCGTTTGCCTACCATGGTCTGTTCGGCTTCTACGTGCCGATGGTGGTCTGGGGCACCTACCTGATCGGCACGACGTGGTTCATGTACCAGGAACTGGCGCGGGAAGCGGCTGGCGAGCGGCGCACGGCTCCGGCACGGGGCGGCGTGGCCGCAGCGATGCCCGGCTGAGCGCCCGCGCATCCGCAAAAAAGCCCGATGCCGGGGATGCCGGCATCGGGCTTTTCGTTGCGCTTGCTTCGCCGTTGTCGCCGCTGCAGCTCAGGCGGCGGCGATGCGCGAGATCGACTGTTTGACCTTCAGCAGCAGCTTGAACAGCGTGGCCTGCTCATCCGACGACAGGTCGGCCAGCACGCGTTCATTGAACTCCACTTCCAGCTGCGTCATCCGCTTGATCAGACCTTGAGCCGACTTCGACAGGTAGACGCGTTTGGCGCGCTTGTCGGTCGGGTCCGGACGGCGCGACACCCAGCCGCCGCTTTCCAGGCTTTCGATGACATCGCCGAGGCTGGCCTTGCCGACTTCCAGCACGTCGGCCAGCTGGGTCTGCATCATCCCGTCGTGGCGCGACAGGTGAGCCAGCACCCACCACTGCGCGCGGGTGATGCCCAGCGGCTTCATGTAGTGGTCGTAGGCGCTGCGCCGCATCCGTGATACGTCGTGAATCAGGAAGCTGAGACGGATGCCATCACGCGCATGGTCGTCCAGCTCTGCCGGCATCAGGTCGGCACCGCCGCCGCGCGGGCTGCCGGCCAGCGATACGTCATCGGTGCCCCGGGCCTGGGCAATGGCCTTGGTGACTTTCGCCACCCGTTCGGATTTCGTTTTTGTGGCTGGCATGACGGGCATCGGAGAACGTGGACGGCGCGAAGTGTAGAAATTTCCGCATCTGCTGCGCCAGTCGTATGTTACCGCACGAATCGAGCCAGACTTTAGGCGGGCAAGGAGCCGACATCGCTTGCATCGGCAAGCACTTGCGATCGTCGGCTTTCCGACCAATCGGCCTACATCAGGCCGACGATGCTGATCGCGGCCACGCCGTTGTACGGGACCCCGCCCAGGTTGTGCGACAGGCCCAGCGTCGGGTTCTTCAGCTGGCGCTCGCCGGCCCGGCCGAGCAGCTGCAGGTAGTGCTCGTAGACCATGCGCAGGCCGGTCGCGCCGATCGGATGGCCGAAGCA
The DNA here is from genome assembly GCA_964411025.1 of uncultured Nevskia sp. Classification (GTDB taxonomy): domain Bacteria; phylum Pseudomonadota; class Gammaproteobacteria; order Nevskiales; family Nevskiaceae; genus Nevskia. Next base: position 4,286 of record CAYPJK010000020.1, on the reverse strand, counting down.
CTTCAGGCCACCGTCAATCTGGCAGGGAATCGCGCCATCGGCGTTGTACTTGCCGTCGAGCACGTCCTTCCAGGCTTCGCCGTCGTTGGACAGGCCGAGGTCTTCCATCGTCACCAGCTCGGTGACCGAGAAGCAGTCGTGGACCTCGATCTGGCTCAGGTGCTTGCGCGGATCGTCGATGCCCGCTTCGCGGTAGGCGGCGGCAGCAGCCATGCGGGTGTTCGGCACGCTGGCGCCATCCCAGTCGCTCATGCCCGACTCGCGGCCGGACGACGACGACAGCTGCAGCGCCTTGATCGTCACCCGATCCTGCTTGCCGAGCGCACGGGCGATCTCCGGCGTGGTGACGATCGCCACCGCCGCGCCATCGCTGACGCCGCAGCAGTCGAACACACCGAGCGGCTCGGCGATCATCGGCGCCTTCAGAATGGCGTCCATCTCCACCGCCTTGCGCAGGTGCGCCTTCGGGCTCTTGGTGCCGTTCTGGTGGCTCTTCCAGGACACCGTGGCCAGCGCCCGTTTGAACAGTTCGCGGTCGATGCCGTACTTGGCGCGATAGCCGGCGGCCAGCTGGGCAAAGCCCGCCGGCGCCGAGCAGTACGGCATCCACAGATCGTTCAAGGTGCCCTTGCCCGGCACTGGCAGGCCGCCGTAGCCGGTGTCCTTGAGCTTTTCCACGCCAACCGCCAGCGCGATATCGACCGCGCCGCTGGCGACGGCGTAGGCCGCGCCGCGCAGCGCTTCGGTGCCGGTGGCGCACATGTTCTCGACGCGGGTCACCGGAATGCCCTGCAGGCGCAGCGCGGTGGCCAGCGGAATCGCCGAATTGCCGACGTTGACCGAGTCCAGCGCCGAACCGAACCACGCCGCTTCGATCTGCGTGCGTTCGATGCCGGCGTCCTTCAGCGCTTCCAGGAAGGCTTCGTTGATCAGCTGCTCGCTGCCGACATCCCAGCGCTCGCCGAAGCGCGAGCAGCCCATGCCGAGGATTGCGACCTTGTCCTTGATGCCCGTGGCCATGTGGTGTTCTCGTGAGTCGTTTGGTCGGCCGGCGTTCAGCGCACCGGCGCGGCTTTCCAGAAATAGCGGCTGTAGTGACGCTTGCGGTCGCGCGCCTTGACGCGGAACTGCATCGACAGGCGGGTGCCCACCTCCAGCCCCGCACTTCCGACCTCGACGATTTCCATCAGCAGCCGGGCGCCGACATCGAACTGCACCAGGCCGACATACAGTGGCGGCGCCAGATAGAACTGCAGCCAGTCGGCGCTCCAGGTGGCGATCTGGCCGCCCTGGTCGGCAAGGCTGAACGGCGTCTGCGAATCCGATGCGCCGCAGGACACGCAGTTCGGCAGGCGCGGGAACTGCACGGTGTTGCACGCCTTGCAGTGACCGCCGACGAAGGCGTTGATCTGGTCCGAGGACCGGTAATGCTGGGTCAGTGCGGCCTTCACGTCGGCCTCGGCGCGCATGCCCCAGTCGAGATCGATCTCGCCTTCGAACGAGGCCATCTTGAGGTAGGCGGTTTCCGGAATCCGCGCCGCGATCGACTTCGCCAGTCCCATCGCCGGACGGTGCGTGCTTTCGCCGCGCTCGAAGGCCAGCACCTCGCAGCCCTGGCCGAACGCGGCGACGATGATCAGCTCGCCCGGCTTGGCGTTCTCCAGCGCATGGATCAGCTGCAGCGGCGCGTGCGCCGTGCCGCAGTCGCCGACCTGGGCGGCGAGGTCGGGAATCAGCCGCTCCGGCGCGATGCCGAGCGACTTGGCAACCAGCTTGTCGGAGCCGCCCGGTGCGCCGGCCAGCCCGAACCACTGGACGTCGCCCGCGGACTTGCCGAGCTTCGCCAGCAGCTTCCGGGTGGCAGCCGGCACCGTACGCGATACTCCTTCATCGCGGATCCAGCGCTCCTCCCAGAAGTAATCGTGCTTCTCGCCGGTCGCGCGGAAGTGATCGACGAACAGGTGGGTGATCGATTCGCGGCCCAGATAACGCGCGATCCCGGCATCGTCGCCCACCTGCAGTGCCGCAGCACCGGCGCCGAACTGGAATTCCTGCACGCTGCCTGGCTTGGCCGAACGACGATCGGCGGCGACCACCAGCGTGTCGCCGACGCCGGTCGATTCCAGCGCCTGGGCCAAGGCCGACAGACCGGCGCGCAGATTGCCGCTGGTGTCGTGGCAAGCGGTCGACGCCGGCAGATCCAGCGCGCTGGCGACGATCGCTGCGTTCAGCAGGTCGGCGAACGGGGCCGTGGTCGAGGCCAGCGACAGCGCCGCCGGCTGGCTGCGACCGTTGTCGCGCAGGCAGTCGCGGGCGGCGGCGACGGCCAGCGTGATGGCGTCTTCATCCCAGCTGCACAGGGCGCGCTCGCCCTTGCCCTGCGCCTTCAGGCCGGGCAGCGCCCAGGCATGCGCGTCGGCGATCGCCGCGCGGCTCATTCGCAACCGGGGAATCCAGGCACCGTACGATGCGATACCTTTCCTGTGCTGACTCAAGACCCTGTCTCCGGACCATGTGGCGCAAGCCGATCGCGGAGACGATTGGTCATCGTCGGCGCGATTGTTTTTCGATACTGATACGGTACCATACTATTATCGTGCAGCTCCAGAACTGCCCCGCCGTAGCGGCTGTATTCGGCGGCGCCGGCGACGGATGCGCATCCCTGCCCCACGACCGAACCGATCATGAAATCTCTTTTGTTTGTGCCGGCTGACAACGAGCGCAAGCTCGCCAAGGCGGTTGCCTGCGGGGCCGACGCCCTGGCCTTCGATCTGGAGGATTCGGTGCTGCCGGCACGCAAGGCCCTGGCCCGGCAGATGCTGGTCGACTACCTGAAGACCTATGCCGGCAGCAGCGAGGTCTGGATCCGGGTCAACGATCTGGCGTCGGGGGAAACGCTGGCCGATCTCGCTGCCGTGATCAGCAGCGGCCCGGTCGGCATCGTGCTGCCGAAGATCTTCGGCCCGGAATGCCTGGAGCGGGTCAGCCACTATCTGGACATGGCCGAAACCGCGGCCGGCCGGCCGCTGGGTTCGACGGCGATCCTGGCCGTCTGCACCGAAACACCGGCCGCCGTGCTGCGGATGGGCGAGTTGCTGAGGAAGCCGATCCCGCGCCTGCGCGGCATGCTCTGGGGCGGCGAGGATCTCAGCTCCGCGATGGGTGCCGGTGATCCGCGTGCCGAGGATGGCCGCTGGCGGCCGGTCTACGAACATGCGCGCAGCCAGTGCCTGCTGGCCTGCCATGCGCTTGGTGTCGAGGCGCTCGACACCGTTTATGTCGACTTCCGGAACCCGGATGGCTGCCGCGCCAACAGCCAGGCTGCGCGCTACGACGGGTTCACCGGCAAGATCGCGATCCACCCGGACCAGGTGCCGATCATCAATGCGGCGTTCACGCCGGCCGAGGAGGAGATTGCGTTCGCCCAGCGCGTGATCGCGGCGTTCGACAGCGGCGCCGGTGCCGTGTCGCTCGACGGCAAGATGCTCGACATTCCGCACCTGAAGGCAGCCCGCCGCCTGCTGGCTGCGGCCGGCCGCTGAACCGACAAGAACGACAAGCCGTCACTTCCGAGGAGCCGCCCCGAGATGTCCCGAAAGATCTTTCCCGATGCGAAGGCCGCACTGGCCGGCATCACCTTCGACGGCATGACCGTCATGTCCGGCGGCTTCGGCCTGTGTGGCATTCCTGAAAACCTGATCGAGGCGCTGCGCGATTCCGGGGCGAAGGACCTGACCGTGATCGGCAACAACGTCGGCTGTGACGGCCACGGCATGTGGCGGGTGCTGGCCAACAACCAGATCCGCAAGGTGCTGGCGAGTTACGTCGGCGAGAACAAGATCCTCGAACAGCGCTACATGAGCGGCGAGATCGAGATCGAGTTCAATCCGCAGGGCACGCTGGCCGAACGCATCCGCGCCGGCGGTGCCGGCATCCCGGCCTTCTACACGCGCACCGGCTACGGCACCAAGGTCGCCGAAGGCAAGGAAACGCGGCAGTTCCCGAATCCCGACGGCACGCTCGACTGGTACGTGATGGAAACCGGCCTGACCGCTGACATCTCGCTGGTCAAGGCCTGGAAGGCGGATACCGAAGGCAACCTCGTCTATCGCAAGACCGCGCGCAACTTCAACCCGATGATCGCCACGGCCGGTCGCATCACCATCGCCGAAGTCGAGGAGATCGTGCAGCCTGGCGAACTTGATCCTGACCAGATCCACACACCGGGCATCTTCGTGCAGCGGCTGGTGAAGGGCGGGCACTACGAAAAACACATCGAGCGCCTG
>CAYPJK010000019.1:13826-15161 GCA_964411025.1 uncultured Nevskia sp. | reverse complement strand
TCGCCGCGATCAGCCACATCGCGCTGATGGTTTCGCCGCGCCGCAGCGCGACGGTGGCGAGACAGGCGGCGCCGAGGATCGACAGCGCCAGCCACAGGGCGCGGCTCAACAGGGTGTTCATCGGATTCGGACAGACCTTGCGGGATCAAGGCAGCGTCCCGGACGGCGCTGCTGGCCGGCAAGATTCCGTGCTGCGCGCGGCCCGGTCAAGGCGGCGCGCCGGCAGATCCTTATGCCGGAAGCGCGTAGCTGCCGGTGGCGTGGGCGATAAGCGTGTCGTCGCCTTCGCTGGTCATCAGCACCTCGACCATCGCCAGCCGCCGGCCGAGCTTCAGGATGCGGCCTTCGGCGATCACCGCTGCCGGCTTCGGCCGGCTGAGGAAGTTGATGTTGAGGTTGGCGGTCACCGCCATCACCTGATCGCCGATATGCGCCAGCACCACCGCGAACATCGCGGTGTCGGTGGCCAGCATCAGCACCGGGCCGGCAATGGTGCCGCCCGGACGCACCATCCAGTCCTGATACGGCAGCCGCACGCGCGCCAGCCCCGGCGCGATTTCGAGCACCCGGAACTGCGAGTGCGTGGCCATCGGCAAGCCGGCGTAGATGATCCGCTCGACCGCCGCAGCGTCGAGCACCGGCACCAGCGGCCGCGCAGTCGTCGCGCCACTCACGGGCACAGCGCCGTGCCCGGCAGGCAGGTGGAAATCAGCTGCGGCTGGCCGGTCTGCACCGCGTTCATCGTCACCGTCGCCGTGCCGAGCTGGATGCCGAGCAGCGACAGCAGCGGATCGATCAGCGCGGTGGTCAGGCCATTGACCAGGCTCAGCAGCGGATTCAGCAGGTTGACGATGCCGGTCAGCAGGTTCGACACCAGACCGGTCAGCACGCCGACCAGACCAGTACCGGTCTGCTTGTTGGTGACGTTGAGGCTGATATTGACCGTGGTCGGCGCCGAGATGGTCTGCGGATTGGCCGCCACAGGGGACTGCGGCGGCACGCCATCGGCGATGAACACCGGTTGCAGGCGCGACCCGGCTAGCGTCACCGGCGTGAAGGAAGTGACCGGGGCCAGCGCCGCAGGGGACGTGGCACCGACGCCGATGCCGGTCAGGCCGAGCCCGACGCTGACGTTCGTGGTGCCCAGATTGAGACCCACGCACAGCGCACCGAGCTTGACGCCGATGCAGCTGGCATCGATGCCGACGGTGGCGATCGGAAAGCTGTTGGTCGCCGTGTTCAATGCCGGCGCGCTGCTCGCGGCACCGCTGAAGGTGCCGACCGCGACCGTCGCCGTCGCGGTACGGGCGTTCAGGTACGCGACCGGATCCGCGC
>CAYPJK010000019.1:0-13816 GCA_964411025.1 uncultured Nevskia sp. | reverse complement strand
GCGTGGCGGCGCCGCCGGCCACCTGCACATCGATGCCCAGGTTCAGCGGCGGCGGCACCACGCTCACCGTGGTCTTCAGGCCCACCAGACTGCCGAGCACGCTGAGCAGGCCGTTGAGCAGGCTGTTGATCGCCCCGAGCAGGCCGTTGAGGATGCCGCCGGCTTCGATCCGGACCAGCAGCCGGACCTGGGCCGTCTTCGCCTCGGCCTGCCCCGGACGGCCGATGCCGAACTGCGGCGGCTCCAGCACGTTGATGAAGGTCGCGACATTGGCCACCCCTGCCACATTCAGGTTGATCGGCAGGTTGATCGGCGTGACGCCGGTCGGATCGGCGACCGTGGCCTGGCCAGCCGCGATCAGCAGGTCGAACAGATTGATGATCGGGGTATCGCCGCCCAGGCCATCCACGACGCCCAGCAGCCGACCCAGCGGCACCTCGCGCGGGTTCGACGCGGCATTGGCCAGCCCCTGCAGCAAGCCGACGACCGAGCCGCTGGCGGTATCGCCCAGCGCGCCGACCAGGCCCCCGAGCAGTTCGGACAGGATCGGGGTCTGCGCCGCCAGGGTCAGCGGATCGGACAGGTCTTCCACCGATACGCCGAGCGCGGTCGCCAGCTGGCCCAGCGACACCTGCGTGTTGACCAGGCCCTGCGTGCCGCTGACCACATTCAGCGACACGATCTTGCCCTGGCAGGCGGCATCGCCCGGCGCGCACAGCAACCCGCCGAGCAGGCCATTGACGATGCCGCCGTTCAGCGACAGCAGCCCGGAACCGACGCTGAAGGTGCCGATCGCCGCCTGCTGCGCGGTGGCCGAGGCGTACAGATTGCCCGTGCCGAACACGGCGCCGAGCGGCCGCAGGAACGGGGCCGGCTGCGGCCGGGTCAGGTTGATCCGCACCGCGTTGATCGTCGGATTGCCGTCCACCAGCGGCACGAAGCGGCGCAGGCCGCCGACCACGTCGATGCGGCCCAGTTCGACGCCGGGGGAATCGTTGATCCCGGATGCCAGCAGCGCGGCCGCGCCAGCGGCGTCTCCCTGATTGTTGGCGGCGATGATGCGAATGACTTCAGCCGTGACGGCGGCCAGCCGGCCGGGCCGGCCGTCGTTGGCACAGCCGCTGGCGACCTGGGTCGCCGACAGCGCCGCCAGCGTCGCCTGCTTCTCGAGGTCGCGCTGGGCGTAATAGAGCTGGCCGATGTTCAGCGCCAGCGCCAGGATCGGCACCAGCAAAAGCAGCGAGATGATCAGGAACACGCCGGCCGCACCGCGCTGCCGCGATCGCGGCGACGCTCGGCGCTGGGCGCGTTCGGACGAGGTCTGCACGGGATCGTGACTCCGGAAGGTCGGGAAGCGGGCCGCTGGAAGCACCGGCCGCCACAAATTAGAACCTAGTCACCGCAGCCGTGAAAGGCACCGCCAAGACGCCTTGAGCCGGTGGCGGATGGACGGCCGGATTGCAGCGCCGAGCGGCGAAGGGCGCCGCATCGTCATGCCTTCGCCGGGCCGCCGGCGGTGTCAGCCGCCGACCGCCGCCTTCAGCTTGAGCATCTTTTTCTTGATCCGCTCGCGCTTAAGCGACGACAGGTAGTCGATATAGAGCTTGCCGTCGAGATGGTCGATCTCGTGCTGCACGCACTGCGCCATCAGCCCTTCGCAATCCAGCTCGAACGGCTGGCCGTGACGGTCCAGCGCCCGCACCCGCAGCCGGTTGAAGCGTTCGATGGTGTCGCGGATATCCGGCACCGACAGGCAGCCTTCTTCCATTTCCTGCCGCTCATCGGTCGACAGGATTTCCGGGTTGATCAGCACCATAGGCTCGGTCTTCGCTTCCGAGCAGTCCATCACCGACAGCCGCAGCAGCACGCCGCACTGGTTGGCCGCCAGGCCGACGCCGGGCGCGTCGTACATGGTGTCGAACAGGTCGTCGATCAGCTTCTGCAGCTTGTCGTCGAACACGGTGACCAGCTTGGTCTTCTGGCGAAGACGCGGATCGGGATGGGTGAGGATCGGGAGAAGAGCCATGATGGACGACCTGCAGCATTGACGTGAGAGATCGACGACAACCAGGTGTCCCGGCAGGTTTGAGCGTCGGCATTCATGCCAGAATCCGGCGTCCGTCGAAGGGGCCGCACGAGAGTACTCGCCGCCATGTGGAAGTATAGCGCCTCGCCATTTCGGCTCCCGCGCCGCCGCCCGGCCCTGCTGGCCGCGTTTGCGCTGGCCACGGGCACCCTCACCGGTTGCGCTGCGACACCACCGGCCGCCGATGGCGCCCCGGGGGCAGCCCACGTGGCGCCGACACCGACCACCACCGTCCCGCCGGTGCCGACCGTCGCCACGCCGCTGGCCGACCTGCAAGCCGCGACCGCAGCCGCCGGCACCGTGGCGCTGCGCGAGGACGCGCCGCTGCGCTACGTCGTCAAGCGCGGCGACACGCTGTGGGACATTGCCGGTCATTTCCTGCGCGACCCCTGGCAGTGGCCGGAGCTGTGGTACGGCAATTCGCAGGTCCGCAATCCGCACCGCATCTACCCTGGCGACGTGCTGACGCTGGTCAGCATCGATGGCCGCACCCGACTGGTCAGCGACGGGCCGCTGGAACGGCGGTCACCGCAGGTCCGCGAGGAAGCGCTCGACGCGGCACTGCCGGCGATCCCGATCGAGGCGATCCGCAATTTCCTGCGCGGCCCCCGGCTGGTGACGCTGGAGGAAACCGAACGCGCGCCGTATGTCGTCGCCTTCGTCGACGAGCGCCTTGCGGTGGGCGCCAACAGCGACATCTACGTGCGGAACCTGGCCACCCCGGCGGCCGACCGCTACGCCGTGGTGCGGGTCGGCGAGCCGTACCGCGACCCGGACACCCGCAAGCTGATCGGCTACGAGGCGATTCCGGCCGGCGAAGCGGAACTGCGCGCCCCCGACCTGCCGCCCGGCAATCCGGCGGTGATGCGGGTGACCCAGTCCAGCCGCGAAGTGCTGATCGCCGACCGCCTGCTGCCGATCGAAGCGGAAAGCTTCGAAGCCCATTTCTACCCGCACGCGCCGCAGTCGGCCGTCAACGGCCGGATCATCTCGGTGTTCGACGGGCTGTCGCAGATCTCGCAGTACCAGATCGTCGCGCTCAACCGCGGCACCGAACACGGCATCGACCCCGGCACCGTGCTCGACATCCTGCAAGCTGGCCGGATGGTCGCTGACCCCTACACCAAGGAGGCCGTGCTGCTGCCGGACCAGTACGCCGGCGTGCTGATGGTGTTCAAGGTCACGCCACGGCTCAGCTACGCGCTGGTGATGAATGCGACCCGGCCGCTGCACGTGCTCGACAAGGTCGTCCGGCCGTCGCCGTCGGCCCGGCGCTGATGCGAACCTGAAGCCCTGCGGCAAGGACGCCGCCCATGACCGACCACCCGCTTCCCACGCTTGCCCGCCTCTGCCTGCTCCGGGTGCCGGGGCTCGGGCCGGCGCGGCAGCGTGCCCTGCTGCGCCGCTTCGGCAGTGCCGAAACGATTCTGGCCGCCGGGCCGAAAGCCTGGGCCGACGCCGGCTGCAGCGAACCGCTGATCGCCGGATTGTTGTCGCCAGACCGGGCCGCTGCCGAGCGCGACCGGCAATGGCTCGATCGTTCGCCGCAGCATCATTTCATCGCCGATGACGATGCCCGCTATCCGGCACGGCTGCGGACCATCGCCGGTGCACCGGTCGCACTGTTCGCCGTCGGTGACCCTGGCCTGCTCGACGAGCCGCAGCTGGCCATCGTCGGCGCCCGAAGTGCCTCGAGCCAGGGGCGTGAAAACGCACGCGCCTTCGCCGACGCCGCCAGCCGCATCGGCCTGCTGGTGACCTCGGGGCTGGCGCTCGGCATCGACGCGGCCGCCCATGCCGGCGCGCTCGACAGCGGCGCCGCCACGGTCGCGGTCTGCGGCAACGGGCTTGATCGGATCTATCCGCCACGGAATCAGGCAATAGGCGAGCGCATCGCCGCCTGCGGCGTGCTGGTGTCGGAGTATCCGCCCGGCACGGTGCCCCGGCCGCAGCATTTTCCGCAGCGCAACCGGATCATTTCCGGCCTGAGCCTCGGCGTGCTGGTGGTCGAGGCGCAGCTCGGGTCCGGCTCGCTGATCACCGCGCGGCTGGCTGCCGAACAGGGGCGCGAGGTGTTCGCCCTGCCCGGCTCGATCCACAACCCGCTGGCGCGCGGCTGTCATGCGCTGATCCGCGACGGCGCCGCGCTGGTCGAAAGCCTCGACGATATCGTCGCGGCGCTGGCACCGCAGCTGCGTCCGCTTCTGCCCGCAGCGGCGACGGCGGCGGCGGTCGAGTTGCCGGTCGATGACCCGCTGCAGCGACAGCTGCTGGCACTGCTCGGAGACACCCCGGTCAGCCTCGACCAGCTGGCCACGCAGCTGTCTTCCGGGGTCGCGGAACTCGGCGCGGCGCTGCTGGGTCTTGAGCTCGAAGGCCGCATCGAGGCCCTGCCCGGCGATCGTTTCGTCCGCCTGCATCGCCGCGTTTGAGGCGCTACACTGCGCCAGAGGCAGTTCGTCAACAACTGCACGCGCCTGGTCCCGGCGCATGTGAGAGCGCATGAAAGAGACCCTGCTCGATGTACTGATGTACCTCTTCGAGAACTACCAGGACGGCGAGTTCTCCGACTCCGACAACCAGGAAAACCTGCGGGTGGAGCTGTCCGCCGCCGGCTTTCCCGATGAAGAAGTGGCGCATGCTTTCGCTTGGCTCGACGGCCTTGCCAACCAGCGCAATGCGCCAACCCTCCGCGGTCGCACCGACACACTGCGGCTGTACGCGCCGCAGGAACAGGAGCGGCTGTCGGCAGAGTGCCGCGGCTTTCTCCTTTATCTGGAGCAGCTCGGCATCCTCAACAGCGAGAGTCGCGAACTGGTCATCGAACGCCTGCTGGCCTTCGAGGACGAGATCGACATCGAGCGCGTCAAATGGGTCTGCCTGCTGGTGCTGATCAATCAGCCGGGCTCCGAGGAAGCGGCTGTTCACCTCGAAGACATGGTCTATTACCACGGCGAATTCCTGCACTGACCCGCCGCCGGGCGCGCCTGCCCGGTGCCGCCCGCACGGCAGCCGCCGTACTAGCCACTGGCAAGCTCTTTGCCGTATAAGCTGCCGCTCCACGCGTCACCGGGACGCGGGACAGGTGTGGGACACGCGGCGTCAATGAGCAAGAATCTGGTCATCGTCGAATCGCCCGCGAAGGCGAAGACGATCAAGAAGTACCTGGGCAAGGACTTCGAAGTACTCGCTTCGTACGGCCATGTGCGTGACCTTGTGCCCAAGGACGGCGCGGTCGATGTGACGCGCGGCTTCGAGATGAAGTACCAGCTGATCGACAAGAACCAGAAGCACGTCAACGCCATCGTTGCCGAGCTCAAGCGCTCCGACAACCTGTTCCTCGCCACCGACCCTGATCGCGAAGGCGAAGCAATTTCCTGGCACCTGCTCGAACATCTGAAAGAGAAGGGGCTGGTCAAGAACAAGCCGGTCAAGCGCGTCGTCTTCTACGAGATCACGCCGCGTGAAGTGCAGCGCGCGATCGATGAAGGCCGCGATGTCGCCCAGGACCTGGTCAACGCCCAGCAGGCGCGCCGCGCGCTCGACTATCTGGTCGGCTTCAACCTGTCGCCGCTCTTGTGGCGCAAGGTCGGGCCCGGGCTGTCGGCCGGTCGCGTGCAGAGCCCGGCGCTGCGCCTGATCTGCGAGCGCGAGGAAGAGATTCGCGCGTTCAAGCCGCAGGAATACTGGACGCTCGACGCCCGCGCCGAGAAGGACGGCACCGCGTTCAATGCCCGCCTGCTGGAGTTCGACGGCATCAAGGTCGAGCAGTTCACGCTCGGCAACGAAGGTGCGGCCGAAGCCGCGAAGCGGGCGATCGCCGAAGCGGCGAAGGGTGTACTCAAGGTCGCCAAGGTCGAGAAGAAGCAGCGCAAGCGCACACCAGGGCCGCCGTTCACGACGTCCACCTTGCAGCAGGACGGCAACCGCAAGCTCGGCTTCACCGCCCAGCGCACGATGCGCACGGCGCAGCAGCTTTATGAAGGTGTCGACATCGGCGGCGAGACCGTCGGCCTGATCACCTACATGCGTACCGACGCGGTGAATCTGGCGCAGGACGCGCTGGTGGAACTGCGCGACGCGATCATCAAGCGCTACGGCGCCGCCGCAGCCTTGCCGGAGCCGCGCTACTACAAGACCAAATCGAAGAACGCGCAGGAAGCGCATGAAGCGATCCGCCCGACGTCGTTCCTGCGCAGCCCCGAAGCGGTTGCCAAATACCTGACGCCGGACCAGGCGAAGCTCTACGACCTGATCTGGAAACGCACCGTCGCCTGCCAGATGCAGCCTGCGGTGTTCGACACCGTGGCCGCCGAACTGCGCGCCAGCGCCGACCACGCTTTCAAGGCCAACGGCCAGGTGCTGGTGGAGCCGGGCTTCCTCGCTGCCTACGGCATCGCCGTCGACGACGAGAACGAGGCCAAGGAAGACGACGAGAAGCGCCTGCCGCCGCTCGACGTCGGCGATGTCGTCACGCTGCTCGAACTGCTGCCGGAGCAGCACTTCACCCAGCCGCCGCCGCGCTTCACCGAGGCCAGCCTGGTCAAGACCCTCGAGGAATACGACATCGGTCGCCCGTCGACCTATGCCTCGATCATCTCGACCCTGCAGGCGCGCGATTACGTGCGCCTCGACGGCAAGGCCTTCACGCCGACCGACGTCGGCATGATCGTCAACCGCTTCCTGACCGAGCACTTCACCCGCTACGTCGACTACGAATTCACCGCCAAGCTCGAGGATGATCTCGACGCCGTGTCGCGCGGCGAACAGGCCTGGGTGCCGCTGCTGGCGAAGTTCTGGGGCATCTTCAAGCCGATGGTCGACGAGAAGATGGAACTGTCGCGTTCGGAAGTGTCCGAGACGCGCACCATCGGCGTCGACCCGGCCAGCGGCAAGCCGGTCACGGCCCGCCTCGGCCGCTATGGGCCGTACGTGCAGATCGGCGCGCGCGTCGAGGAAGGCGATACCACCTCGGAAAAGCCGCGCTATGCGAGCCTCCGCGGCAACCAGCGCATCGACACCATCACGCTCGAAGAGGCACTGGAACTGTTCAAGCTGCCGCGCAAGCTGGGCGCGATGCCGAACGGTGACGAGGTCGAGGTCAACATCGGCCGCTTCGGGCCGTACGCGCGGCACGGCAAGAGCTTCGTCAGCTTGAAGAAGGACGACGACCCGTACACGATCGAGCTGCCGCGCGTCATCGAGCTGATCGAGCAGAAGGCCGCCGCGCTGGACGCTGCGACCATCAGGACCTTCGACGGCACCGGCATCCGCATCATCAAGGGGCGTTTCGGGCCGTACATCACCGATGGCACGCGCAAGGCGCCGATTCCGCGCACCCGCGACGCCGAGAAGCTCAGCGTCTTCGAATGCGAGGCCTACCTCGCCGAAGCGGAAGCCGCCAAGCCCGCGAAGAAAGGCGCCAAGAAGAAGGCGGCCGCCAAGAAGGCAGCCCCCGGCACTGATGACGCCGTGGTGGTCAAGAAGGCCGCCGTGAAGCGCGCCCCGGCCAAGAAGGCCGCCGCGAAGAAGACGACGACCAAGAAAGCGGCGCGAGCGCCGACGCTGACCAAGCGCACCGTCTACGCCAAGAAAGGCTGAAGGGTTTCACCACCATGCTGAACGCAAGCAAGCTGGCGCTCGCGGGGCGCCTGATGCGCACCGGCGGCGTCGTCGTCTACCCGACCGAAGCGGTCTGGGGCATCGGCTGCGACCCGCAGAATCGTCGGGCAGTCGAGCGGCTGCTGAAGATCAAGCAGCGCGAATGGCAGAAGGGGCTGATCCTGATCGGCTCGACGCTGGAGATGATCGAGCCGTACATCGAAGTGCCGTCGCGGATGGCCTGGCGGCGCGCCACGGCGACCTGGCCCGGCGCTTCGACCTGGGTCTTTCCGGCCAGCGAGCACTGCCCGCTGTGGATCAGCGGCGATCGCGACACCGTGGCCGTGCGGGTCACCTCGCATCCGGTCGCTGCAAGGCTCTGCGATGCCTTTGGTGGGGCCATCGTGTCGACCAGCGCCAACCGCGCCGGTGATCCGCCGGCAGCTAGCCCGGGGGCGGCGCGCATCCACCTGCGCAACCAGTTCGACCTGCTGGTGCCTGGCGCCCTCGGCGGGCTCGACCGGCCGACGATCATACGCGACGCCACCAACGGCAACATCCTGCGGCGCTGAGCCGGCGGCAGCGCCTGCCCGTGCAACGCGGCCCCGCCGACCTGCGCTCGTCGCACTACACTTCGGCGCATGACCAAGACTGAAACGCCCCGTCCGAAGGACGTCGAAAACTATCTCCGCAGCCTGCAGGACCGCATCTGCGCCGAAGTCGAACGCATCGACGGCAAGGCCACCTTCCTGCGCGATGCCTGGCAGCGCGATGAGGGCGGCGGCGGCGAATCGCGCGTGCTGGCCGACGGCGCCGTGTACGAGCGCGCCGGCGTCAATTTTTCCGACATCCGCGGCACCCGGTTGCCGCCGGCGGCGACCGCCGCGCGGCCGGAACTGGTCGGCCGCGGCTTCCGGGCGATGGGCGTGTCGCTGGTGTTCCACCCACGCAATCCCTATGCGCCGACCGTCCACGCCAATGTCCGCTTCCTGATCGCGGAGAAGGAGGGCGAGGAGCCGGTCTGGTGGTTCGGCGGCGGCTTCGACCTGACGCCGTACTACGGCTTCGCGGAAGACGCCGTGCACTGGCACTCGACCGCCCGCGATGCCTGCGCCCCGTTCGGTCCGGAGGTGTATCCAAGGCTCAAGACGCAGTGCGACGACTACTTCTTCCTCAAGCACCGCAACGAGCCGCGCGGCATCGGCGGCCTGTTCTACGACGACTGGACGGTCGGCGGCTTTGAAGCCAGCTTCGCGCTGATGCGGAGCGTCGGCGATCACTTCCTGCCGGCCTATGTACCGATCGTCGAACGCCGGCTCGGCATGCCGTACACCCAGCGCGAACGAGACTGGCAGTTGTACCGGCGCGGCCGCTACGTCGAGTTCAACCTGGTCTGGGATCGCGGCACCCTGTTCGGGCTGCAGTCGAAGGGCCGCATCGAATCGATCCTGATGTCGATGCCGCCGCTGGTGACCTGGCACTACAACCACCAGCCCGAACCCGGGAGCCCGGAAGCGGCATTCCTGGCCGACTTCCTGCGGCCGCGCGACTGGCTGGACTGAGCATCTCAGCGCCACGCGCCATCCGCCGGCCGCGTCCCGCTGCCGCGCCGCCCGCCGGCCGGCGGCTGATCCCGACCACGGTCTGCTTCGGTCTGGCCGGCTTCGGGGGGCTGTCCGGCTTTGCCGCAGCGGCCAGCGGCCAGCACGGGCTGGCATTGATCGCCTACGGCATCACCGCACTCGGGGTGCTGGCCTGCCTGCTGTCGATCGTTCACGCCGTGGTGCTCCGGCTGCGGCAACTGTTCGGCTGAACGACGACCGGCTGCGACGGTCTAGAATCCGGTCCATCCGGCAGACGCCCGCAGCGGCGTCCGGCGCCCGCTCCCGAACCGATCGCCCATGACGCTGACCGAACTCCGCTATCTCGTGAACCTCGACAAGGAGCGCCATTTCTCGCGCGCCGCCGAGCGTTCGTTCGTCTCCCAGCCGACGCTGTCGGTGGCGCTGAAGAAGCTCGAGGACGAACTCGGCGTGACGCTGTTCGAGCGCATTCGCGGCGAAGCCAAGCCGACGCCGGTCGGCGCGCGGATCATCGAGCAGGCGCGCAAGGTGCTGGCCGAGGCCAAGCGCGTCGAAGACATCGCCCGCGAGGGCAAGGACGAGCTGGTCGGGAGCTTGCGGCTCGGCGCCATCTACACGGTCGGCCCGTACGTGCTGCCGACCCTGGTGCCGCTGATGCGCGACGCCGCGCCGCTGATGCCGCTGATGATCGAGGAGAACTTCACCGGCGTACTGCTGGAGCAGCTGCGCGACAACGAGCTCGATGTCGCACTGCTGGCACTGCCGATCGACCTGCAGGGCCTGTCGGCCTGGCCGATCTACGACGAGGAATTCGTGGTGATGCTGCCGCCGGGCCACCGCTGGGCGACGCTGCCGAGCCTGCCGGCGAAGAAGCTGGCCGAGGAACACCTGCTGCTGCTCGGCCCTGGCCACTGCTTCCGTGAACAGGTGATCGCCGCCTGCCCGAAGTGCGTGACCGCCGAAGGCGACGGGCCGCGGCCTGTCACCGGCAGCTCGATCGAGACGATCCGCTACATGGTCGGCTCCGGACTCGGCATCACGGTGATGCCGAACGGCTCGGTCGCCAACCGGCCGCCGGAGCCCAATCCGCTGCCGACCGTGCCGTTCGCGGCGCCCGCGCCGGGCCGCACCATCGGCATGGTCTGGCGGCGCAGCTTCCCGCGCCTGGCCGCGATCCGCGCGCTGCGCGACGGCATCCTCGCGTCCGGCATCAAGGGCGTGAAACCGCTGCCGAACGCCGAACCGCAGCATCCCTGACGAGAGCGCGCCATGCTCCAGGCCTTGATCGACGCCACCCGCAGCCAGTTCCAGGGCCGCATGCTGGGCCTGGTGCTATGGCCGCTGGTCGGCTCCCTGCTGGTCTGGACGGTCCTGCTGATCCTGTTCTGGTCGCAGGGCATGGCCGCGCTGCGCGAGATCACCGAATACCAGCCGGTCGATGCCTTCCTGAACGAGTGGGGCATTTCATGGATCGTCAGCGGCCTGACCCTGGTCGTGATCTTCCTGTTCCTGCCGACCCTGGTCGCGGCCACGGCGATCTTCATCACCTCGGTATTCGCGATGCCGATCATGGTCGAGCACATCGCCCGGGCCGAGTATCCGGAGCTGGCGCGCGGCCGCTTCGGCAGCACCTGGGGCAGCGTCGCCAACAGCCTCGGTGCGCTGCTGGTCTATCTGGTGCTGTGGGTGATCGCGCTGCCGCTGTGGCTGATCGTGCCGTTCGCGTTCCTGATCCCGATCGCGCTGGCCGGCTACCTGAACGATCGCGTGTTCCGCTATGACGCGCTGGCCGAACACGCCACCGCCGAGGAATACCGGGAAATTCTTCGCCGCCACGGCAGCCCGCTGTTCGGGCTCGGCGTGGTCGCCGCGCTGATCCAGCTGATCCCGATCGTCAACCTGATCTCGCCGGTCTACTCCGGCCTTGGCTTCATCCATTTCGCGCTCCGCGAGCTGCGCCGGCTGCGGGCCGAGCGGCCCGGCGCGCTGCTGATGCCGCGCGGCTGATTCCGGCGCCAGCCAATCGGTCTACAGCCCCATCCGCCTGGCGACCGCGCGCGCCAGCGCCACCATGTTGCGCACCGTCGCCGATTCATCGCCGCGCCGGTAGACCAGACTCATGCGCGCTTTTGGTGCATCGCCGACGATCCGCCGGTAGGCCACGCCGTCGGAATGGATCTGCTGCATCGAGGCCGGCACCAGCGACACGCCAAGGCCGGCGGCAACCAGGTTGACGATCGATGTCACCTGCGAGGCTTCCTGACCGATGCGCGGGCTGAAGCCGGCGCGCCGGCAGGCGGCAAGGATGTCGTCGTACAGCCCGGCGCCGACCGGCCGTGAAAACAGCACGAAGGCTTCGGCCTTCAACTGCTCGACACGCAGCTCCGGCTCGGCGGCCAGCCGGTGCGCCTGCGGCAGCGCGATCAGCACGTCCTCGTCGAACAGCGCTTCGCTGACCAGGTCGGGCTCGTCGCCCAGCAGCGGCCGGACAAAGGCGACATCCAGCTGATCCGCCAGCACGGCGGCGGCGAGCAACGGCGTCGAGTTCTCGTCCAGCGACAGCGCCACCTCCGGATACTGCTGGCCGTACTCGCGCAGAACGCGCGGGACGAACGGGTGAAACGGCGCCGAATTGATCATGCCGACGCCGATGCGGCCGAGATCGCCGCGGGCGACGCGGCGGGCGTGGTCGGTGGCGCGCTGGACGTGGGCCAGGATCGCCCGCGCGTCATCGAGAAAGCCGCGCCCGGCATCGGTCAGGGTCACGGTGCGCGCGCGGCGTTCGAACAGCGGCGTGCCGATTTCGGTTTCCAGCGCGCGGATCTGCTGGCTCAACGGCGGCTGCTCCATGCCCAGCCGCTTGGCGGCCCGCGTGAAGTGCAGCTCGTCGGCCACGGTGACGAAGTAGCGCAGGTGTCGCAGCTCCATGATAAGTACTCAGAAAGTATTGAAAGTGCTTGTTACATATATTGGACGTATCGAACAGCCCGGTCTAATGTCCGCGCCTCAGGTCGGCTGCTGGCCGACATCGTTGGGCGGACGGCGTCGGCGCATCATCGCGATGCCGATGGAACGCCCGCCCTCACAGGACTGCGACTGCCATGACCGGACCCACAAGCTCTCCCCCGCCCGTCGTTGCCGACCGGGACCCGCAGGAAACCCGCGAATGGCTGGAAGCGCTCGCGGCCGTGCTGGAACGCGAGGGCCCGGAGCGCGCGCACTTCCTGCTCGAAGCGCTGCAGGAGAAGGCGCGCCTGAGCGGGGCCTACATCCCGTTCTCGCCGAACACCGCCTACGTCAACACCATCCCGCCGCACCTGGAGGAGCGCTCGCCAGGCGACCACGCGCTGGAATGGAAGATCCGCTCGATCATCCGCTGGAACGCGATGGCGATGGTCATCAACGCCAACCGCGAGCACGCCGGCATCGGCGGCCACATCGCCAGCTTCGCCAGCGCCGCGACGCTCTATGACGTCGGCTTCAATCACTTCTGGAAAGGCCCGGATCACGCCGATGGCGCCGATCTCGTCTACTTTCAGGGCCATTGCACGCCGGGCATCTACGCCCGCGCCTTCCTGGAAGGCCGCCTGAGCGAAGACCAGGTTCGCCATTTCCGCATGGAAACCGAGGGCAAGGGCCTGCCGTCGTATCCGCATCCGTGGCTGGCGCCGGAGCTGTGGCAGTTCGCCACCGTCAGCATGGGCCTCGGCCCGATCCAGGCGATCTATCAGGCGCGCCTGATGAAGTACCTGGAGAACCGCGGCCTGATGAAGCCGACCGGCCGCAAGGTCTGGTGCTTCTGCGGCGACGGCGAGATGGACGAGCCGGAAAGCCTCGGTGCAATCGACATCGCGGCGCGCGAGAAGCTCGACAACCTGGTGTTCGTCGTCAACTGCAACCTGCAGCGTCTCGACGGCCCGGTCCGCGGCAACGGCAAGATCATCCAGGAACTCGAAGGCGTGTTCCGCGGCGGTGGCTGGAACGTCATCAAGGTGATCTGGGGCGGTCTCTGGGACGGCCTGCTGGCAGCCGACCGGTCCGGGCAGCTGGTCAAGATCATGAACGAGACGGTCGACGGCGAGTACCAGAACTACAAGGCCAAGGGCGGCAAGTACACGCGCGACAACTTCTTCGCCAAGCACGCCGAGACGTTGAAGCTGGTGTCGACGATGTCGGACGAGGACATCGGCCAGCTGAACCGCGGCGGCCACGATCCGCACAAGATCTACGCCGCCTACGCCGCGGCCATGAAGCACCAGGGTCAGCCCACCGTGATCCTCGCCAAGACGGTGAAGGGTTACGGCATGGGCGAGGCGGGCGAGGGCCAGAACATCACGCACCAGCAGAAAAAGATGGGCACGGCCTCGATCCGGGCGTTCCGCGACCGCTTCGACGTGCCGATCCCCGATGACAAGCTCGAGGAAATGCCGTTCTACAAGCCGGCCGAGGACAGTCCCGAGATGAAGTACCTGCGGGAGCGGATCGCGGCGATGGGCGGCAGCGTGCCGGCCCGCCGCGCGGTTGGCGAGTCGCTGGAAATCCCGGG
>CAYPJK010000018.1:0-15362 GCA_964411025.1 uncultured Nevskia sp. | reverse complement strand
CGGCAACATGGTCGATCTCGACAGCGATCCGACCAAGCTGATCGAGATCGTCGAGATCGGCAAGCAGCTGCTGATGACGCGCGGCGCGCTGACGACGTTCTCGATCGCCAACGACGTCGCCAAGTACTTCGCGATCGTGCCGGCGCTGTTCGCGGCGTTCTACCCGCAGCTCGACGCACTCAACGTGATGGGTCTGGCGACGCCGCAGAGCGCGATCCTGTCGGCGATCATCTTCAACGCCCTGATCATCATCGTGCTGATTCCGCTGGCGCTGCGCGGCGTGGCCTATCGCGCGGTCGGCGCCGGCACGTTGCTGGCCCGCAACCTCGCGATCTACGGCGGCGGCGGCCTGATCGCCCCGTTTGTCGGCATCAAGCTGATCGACCTGGCGATCACCGCGCTGCATCTCGCCTGACGCCGCCGCACCGCCCGTTCGATCCGACAGGAGTCCACCCATGCTGCAACACCTTCGCCCGACGCTGGTCCTGCTCGCGCTGTTCACGCTGCTGACCGGCCTCGCCTACCCGCTGGCAATCACGGGCATCGCGCGCCAGCTGTTTCCAGAGCAGGCCGCCGGCAGCCTGGTGCAGCGCGCCGATGGCACGGTGGTCGGCTCGGTGCTGATCGGCCAGGCCTTCACCCGGCCGGACTACTTCCACGGCCGGCCATCGGCGACCAGCCCGACGCCGTACAACGCCGCTGCCAGCGGCGGCTCCAACCTGGGGCCGACCTCGCAAGCGCTGATCGAGCGCATCCGGGCCGACACCGCCGCACTGCAGGCTGAAAATCCCGGCGCCGCCGTGCCGGTGGACCTGGTCACCACCTCCGGCAGCGGGCTCGATCCGCACATCTCGCTGGCCGCTGCAGAGTTCCAGCTGCCGAGAGTCGCCCGCGCCCGCCATGCCGATCCGCAGCAGCTGCGCGCGCTGATCGCCGGCCTGGCCGAACCGGAGGTGCTGGGCATCCTCGGCGAGCCGGTGGTCAACGTGCTGCAGCTGAACCGGGCGCTCGACGCGGCGTTTCCGTCGCCGGGCTGAACATGAACCGGTGGGGCAGCCGCGCTGCGACGGGCGTGCCGGACGCGGGCGATATACTCCGCCTGCTCCCGTTTCCGGGGCATGCCCAGCGGTCCCATGTCACCTCTGAACAACGCGCTGCTGGTCGCTCTGGCCTGCGCGCTGGTGGTTCTCAACGGCTTTTTCGTCGCCGCCGAATTCTCGCTGGTCAAGCTGCGCAGCACGCGCGCGCAGGAGCTGAGCTCGCAACGCGGCTGGCGCGGCCGGATCCTCGGCAAGGTCCACGGCCGGCTCGATACCTATCTGTCGGCCTGCCAGCTCGGCATCACGCTGTCGAGCCTGGGTCTGGGCTGGGTCGGCGAGCCGGCGTTCGCCAGCCTGCTGGAACCGCTGCTGTCGATGGCCGGCATCGAGTCGGCGCGCACCATCCACACGATCGCCTTTCTGGTCGCGTTCACGGTGATCTCGTTCCTGCACATCGTGATCGGCGAACTGGCGCCGAAGTCGATGGCGATCCGCCGGCCGGAAGGCGTGTCGCTGTGGACCGCCACGCCGCTGTATGCGTTTTACTGGCTGATGTATCCGGCGATCGAACTGCTCAACCGCAGTGCCGGCGTGGCGCTGAAGGTGGCCGGGCTCGATGGCGCCGGCGGAGGTCACGGCGGCGACAACAGCTACACGCATGACGAACTGAAGATGATCCTGCACCTGAGCCATGCCGCCAGCGACCAGCCGGAATCCAGCCTCAACACAATGCTGGCGCACACTCTGGAACTGCAGGATCTGGTCGCCAGCGACCTGATGCGGCCACGCCGCGATCTGATCTCGCTGTCGGTCGACAACAGCCATGCCGAAGTGCGCCGCACGGTGCAGAAGTACGGCTACAGCCGCTATCTGCTGCTCGATGAAGACGAACAGGTGATCGGGGTGGTCCACGTCAAGGACCTGCTGCTGGAAGCACCGGGCGATGACTTCCCGCTGCGCCTGCGGCGACTGGCCCGGCAGGTGCACCGTTTCCGCGAGGAAACACCAGCGCTGGAAGTGCTGCGTCGCTTCCGCCAGGGCGCGCCGCACCTGGCGGTGGTCGACGACTTCGAAGGCACGATGGACGGCTTCGTGACCTTGGAAGACGTGCTGGAAGCGATGCTCGGCGAGATCGCCGATGAATACGAGCCGCGTCGCGCCGGACAGGTCGACCGTCGCATCGTCCATCTGGCCGACGGCAGCCTGCTGCTCCGGGGCGACACGCCGATCTACCGGCTGGAGCGCGTGCTGGGAAGCGAGATCGACGGCAGCGAGGATGTCGACACCGTCGCCGGACTGGTGATGCAGAAGCTCGACCGCATTGCCGTGCGCGGCGACCTGATCGTCATCGGCGATCGGGAACTGACCGTGCAACGGGTCACCGGGCCGCGCATCGAGCGGATCAGGGTGAGCCGGCGTCCGCTGCCGGCCGACTGACGATGGCGGCCGACGAACCCGCCCGCCCGTCGCCGGAGGCGCTGCTGGAAGCGTCGAAACACGCGGCGCGCGGCAAGCTGCGGATCTTTCTCGGCGCTGCGCCCGGCGTCGGCAAGACCTGCGCGATGCTCAAGGCCGCGCACCGCAAGCAAGGCGAAGGCGTGGACGTGGTGGTGGCGATCGTCGAAAGCCACGGCCGCCGCGACACCGACGCGCTGATCGAAGGGCTGGAAGTGCTGCCGCGCCGGACGCTGCCGGTACAGGGCCGTGCCTATGCCGAGATGGATCTCGATGCCGTACTGGCGCGCCGGCCGCAGCTGGCGCTGGTCGACGAGCTGGCGCACAGCAATGTCACCGGCGCCCGCCATCCGAAGCGCCACCAGGACGTCGCCGAGCTGCTGGCGGCCGGCATCGATGTCTGGTCGACGCTGAACATCCAGCACCTGGAAAGCCTCAACGACGTGGTGGCCCGGATCACCCGGGTGCGGGTCCGCGAAACGGTGCCGGACCGGGTGTTCGACACCGCCGACGATGTCGAGATCGTCGATCTGACACCGCAGGAGCTGATCGAGCGGCTGGCCGACGGCAAGGTCTACGCCGAAGCGCAGGCGCAGGCGGCGCTGCGCAACTGGTTCAAGCCCGGGAACCTGACCGCGCTGCGCGAGCTGGCGCTGCGTCGCACCGCCGAGCGCGTCGATCAGCAGATGCGCGCCTACATGCGCCGCCATGCGATCCGTGGCCCGTGGGCGGCGGCCGAGCGGCTGCTGGTCTGCGTCAACGAATCGGCCGCCGCCAACGAGGTCGTGCGGCGCGCCAAACGGCTGGCCGATCGACTCGACGCGCCGTGGTTCGCGATCCATGTCGAGAACATGCGCAGCACCCCGGCCGGTCCGAAGGCGCAGGCCCGCATCACCGACACGCTTCGACTGGCCGAGTCGCTCGGCGCGGAAACGCTGACCCTGCCCGGCAGCCGCAACATCGCCGGCGACCTGCTGGCCTGGGCGCGCGACAACAACATCACCCAGATCCTGATCGGCAAGTCGCAGCGCAGCCGCTGGTTCACGCTGCGCCACGGCTCGCTGCTGACCGAACTGAGCCGCGATGCCGCCGGCATCGACCTGCATGTGCTGGCCGAGGACCCGCAGGCGCGCCCCGCCACCGCGTCCGCCGACCACCACGAGGACAGCGCGCCGCCCGCACCGCGCGCGCCGGTCACGGCCTATCCGGCGACGGCGGTGATGGTGGCGCTGGCCACCCTGCTCGGCCGCGCGCTGGTGGCGATGGTGACGGTGCCGAACATCTCGCTGGTCTATCTGGCGGCGGTGATGTGGAGCGCCACCCGCTACGGGCTCGGCCCATCCCTGTTCGCATCGATCGCCAGTACCGCCGCGTACAACTTCTTTTTCACCGAGCCGCATTACACGTTCAACGTCGCCGATCCCGGCCAGGTGCTGGCGCTGATCTTCTTCTGCGCCGCGGCGGTGCTGACCAGCACGCTGACCTCGCGCGAACGCGTGCACGCCGAAGCGGCCCACGCCCAGGCGCGGACCACGGCCGAGCTGCTGGCGTTCAGCCGCAAGCTGGCCGGCATCCGCAAGCTGGACACGCTGATGGCCGCCTCGGCGGCCCAGATTGCCAACATGCTGAAGGTCGAGGCGCTGATGCTGCTGCCCGATGCCAAGAGCGGCGCGCTGCTGCCGGTGGCCAGCGCGCCGGCTGGCGCGGCGCTCGACGAAGCCGACCTCGCCGCGGCCACCTGGTGCTGGGACAAGAACCAGCCCACCGGCAGCGGTACCGACACCCTGCCCGGCGGCCGGCGGCTGTTCCTGCCGCTGCGCACCGGCCAGGGCCGGCACGGCGTGGTCGGCATCAGCCGCGCCCAGGGCGATGCCCGGCTGACGCCGGACGAGCGCCGGCTGCTCGATGCCCTGGTCGATCTGGCGGCGATCGCCACCGAACGCATCCGGCTGGCCAAGGACATCGACCAGGCGCGGATGCTGGCCGAGACCGAAAAGCTGCGCGGCTCGCTGCTGACCTCGATCTCGCACGACCTGCGCACGCCGCTGGCGTCGATCATCGGCACCTTCGCGACCCTTCGCCGTCACCCGGGCCGCTTCGATGCCGAGGCCAGCGAGGAACTGCTGGCCAGCGCCCAGGACGAGGCCGAGCGGCTGAACCGCTATGTCTCGAACCTGCTCGACATGACCCGCCTCGATGCCGGCGCGCTGCAGCCGAAGCGCGAACCCTGCGACCTTGGCGATCTGATCGCCGCCAGCGTCCAGCGCTGCGCCAAGCGGCTGGCCGCGCACAAGGTGAAGCTGTCGGTGCCGGCCAACCTGCCGCTGCTGCTGCTCGACGAAACCCTGATGGACCAGGTGCTGGTCAACCTGCTCGACAACGCCGCCAAGTACACGCCGGCCGGAAGCCACATCGAAATTGGCGTGGTGCGCCACCGTTTCTCGATCGCGCTGCACGTCCGCGATGACGGCCCCGGCATTCCGCCCGGCGACCTCGACCGGATCTTCGACAAGTTCTACCGGGTCCGCGAGGACGCCGACCGCTCGCGAGCCGGCACCGGCCTGGGGCTGGCGATCTGCCGCGGCTTCGTGATTGCCATGGGCGGCCGCATCCACGCCCGCAACCGCTCCGAGACCAGCGACGGCAGCCCGGCTCACGGTGCCGAGTTCCTGATCGAGTTCTCGCCGGACCTGATCGCCGAAGCACAGCCCGAGGCCGGTGCGTGAATCTGGAACTGGGCAAGGTGCTGGTCGTCGACGACGAGACCGCGATCCGCCGTCTGCTGCGCAATACCCTGCAGGTGAACGACTACCGGGTATTCGAGGCCGGCACCGTCGCCGAAGCGCTGGCGCTGTCGGCCTCGCATCAGCCGGACGTGATCCTGCTGGATCTCGGCCTGCCCGACGGCGACGGCCTGAGCGTGATCGAGGCGGTGCGCCAGCGATCGGCGGTGCCGATCATCGTGCTGTCGAGCCGCACCGACGACGGCGGCAAGGTGCGGGCGCTCGATGCCGGCGCCGACGACTACGTGACCAAGCCGTTCAGCGTCGACGAGCTGCTGGCCCGCATCCGCACGGCGCTGCGCCACCGTGTGCAGCGCCAGGGCGCGCAGCCGCTGTTCGTGCGCGGCTCTTTGAGCATCGATCTGGTGCGCCGGCTGGTGCTGCGCGATGGCGTCGAAGTGCGGCTGTCGCCGAAGGAGTACGGCATCCTGCAGCAGCTGGTGCTGCATGCCGGCCGCGTGCTGACCCATCGCCACCTGCTGCGCGAGGTCTGGCAGCAGGATTCCGATGGCGATGTCGCCTACCTGCGGGTCTACATCCGGCAGCTGCGCGCCAAGCTGGAGGTGAATCCCGAACAGCCGAGCCTGATCGTCACCGAACCGGGCGTCGGCTACCGGCTGCGCAGCGAGGCCTAGGACCCGGCGGCAACGGCGCGCGCGGGGCGCGTCACGCCGCTTCGCCGGATCGAGCCGTCGCGGCGCAGCGGCCTGGCGCCGATCACTTGATCTTCAGCGCTTCCGGCGAGGTCTGGTCGCAGCTGGGGCCGCGCCGCACTTCGATGCCGGACACCTGATCATTGCGCAGCACCACGGTGACCTGATCCCGGTTCTGGCAGGCGAAGCTGACCGCGCCGGGGCGTTCGACGCAGAACAGGAACTGGTCGGCCTCGCGGGCCTTGCCGGCTTCATCGAGATATTCGCCGCTGCGGCGCGAGCAGCCGAAGCCCAGGCCGGACAGCCGTGAACTGGCCTCCGCTGCGGTCAGGCCGTAGTCGACGCGTTCGCGGATGGCGCTGCGCCGGTCAGGGTCCGGCGTCTGGCTCAGCAACTGACAGCCGGTGCTGGCCAGCACGAGGCTCGCCACGCCCAGATGACCGACGAGCGCGACCACCGTGCGGCGACGTGGCAGGGGCATGACGGTCATCCGTTGAGGTTGTGGGTGGCCAGTTCGTAGCCGCGGTCGCGGTAGAACTTGTAGCGGTCGCGCGAGCCCTGGCGGGCGGCGGGATTGGCGTCGACGATTTCCAGCACCCGCTCGAAGCGGCTGAAGAACGGCGGGATGTCGAGGCCGAGGTTGATCATCACGCCATCGTAGGCGGCCGGCGGTTCATCGCGGCCGATCAGCACGGCCGGCAGCGGCTCCTCGGGCGCCTTGTCCGCCTGGCGTTCGTGGGCGATGAAGCTGCCCTGGCGGAAGGTCCACAAGCTGCCGTCGAGTTCGGCAGCGACGTTGTCGTCCGGCACGTAGACGAACACGCGCTTGCCGGTGGCGGTCGCCTTGTCGCACAGCTTGCAGGCCGTCATCACATGGCTGGTGACGGCTGCGAAGGCGTCGCCAAGAATGTAGAAATCGATGCGGGTCACGGGCGAGTCACGGGCGGGTCACGGCGAACGGCGCGGCTGGACAGGGCGTGAAGCATAGCCCGCCACGCCGACAAAAAAGGGCGACCCGAAGCGCGGGTCGCCCAATCGCTGCCTGCCTCGTCAGGCACTGCGCGGATACGTGGTCCGCGCAGCGCCGCGTCCTGCAGCCGCGCCTCAGTTGACGACGCGCATCTCGACGCGACGGTTGTCGGCACGGCCGGTCTCGTCGTCGTTCGATGCCACCGGGTTGGCTTCGCCATAGCCCTTGGCGGTCAGCGCGCCTGCGGTCACGCCCTTGCCGATCAGGTAGCTGCGCACCGCGTTGGCACGCGCTTCCGACAGCTTCTGGTTGGCCGCATCCGAGCCGATCGCGTCGGTGTAGCCGCCGATCTCGATGGTGAATCCCGGCGAGTCGATGATGGTCTTGGCGACCGTGTCGAGCACCGTCTTCGAGTCGTTGGTCAGCACCGCCTTGTTGAACGCGAAGTGCACGTTCTTCAGCACCAGCGACTGGTTGACCGCGCAGCCGTTGGCCGTGACCTTGGCGCCCGGCGGCGTGTTCGGGCACTGGTCGATACCGTCGGCCACGCCGTCACCGTCGGTGTCGGCAATCGCCGGCTTCGGCGCTTCGATGGTGCAGCCCTTGGCGTCGACGTTGGTCCCCGGCGGGGTGTTCGGGCACTGGTCGGCGTAATCCGGCACGCGGTCGCCGTCGCTATCGATCGGGCAGCCCTTGGCATCGACGGTGGCGCCGGCCGGCGTGTTCGGGCAGGCGTCGAGCTTGTCGTTGATGCCGTCGTTATCGCTGTCGACCGGGCAGCCCTTGCCATCAACCGGCGTGCCGGCCGGCGTGTTCGGGCAGCTGTCGCGCTTGTCCGGCACGCCGTCGCCGTCGAAGTCGGCCGGCTTGGACTCGGCCAGCACATAGCGCACCGACATCATCGCCGACTGGCCGTTGTAGCCGGTCTCCACGAGATCGCCCGAGCCGCGCGGGCTGGCGTCGAACTGGCCCTTCTCGGTGCCCATGTAGCGGTAGTCGAGCGAGGCGGTCAGGCGCTGGGTCAGGTCGAAGCCGATACCGGCGCCGCCCTGGTAGGCGAACACGGTGTCGTGGTCATTGACCAGTTCCGCTCCGTTGGAACCGACGTTCTCCAGCCACAACTGGGAAACACCGCCGCCGACGCCGATGTACGGATGCACGGTCTTGAAGAAGCCACTCTCGCTCTTGATGTCGTACCACAGGTTGGCGAACGCGCTGCGGGCGTCCTTGCGGCCGTCGCCCTCATCGCGGAAGCCCGGCCCGAACAGCGTCTTGTAACGGTCCTGGCGGTAGACCAGTTCCAGTTCCGGACGCAGACCGTTGGCGAACGAATAGCCGGTGGTGACACCGCCGAGGAAGCCGGTGTCGTACTTCGACTGGAACTCGGATGTGGTGCCGAGCAGGCCACCACCGATGGTCTTGTCGTTCGACTGGCGCTGCTTGTTGGCACCGGCCTCGAGGCCCAGGTACCAGCCGTCTCCGGCCAGCGCGGAACCGGCGGCGCCGGCCAGGAACATCGTGGTGACGGAAACGCACAGGCGGCGGGTGTGAATGCGCATGACAGCTCCTTGCCTTGTTTCAGGCGATGGGTTTTCTGGTGGTTTTGACGCGGATGACCGGGTATCGGAGCGATCCCGGAAAACGGCAGCGCGAGTCGGGGGGCCCGCGCTGCCGCCTGCTACCGGCCTGCCCGTTCGATGCGGGCGCGGCCTTGCCTCATCGGATCAGGAAGCGCTCAGGCGTCTTCCATTTCCTTGATCTGCTGCTCGGCCTTTTCCTTGGTCAGGCCGTACTTCTCCTGCAGCTTGCCGACCAGCACGTCGCGCTTGCCTTCCAGCAGCTTCAGGTCGTCGTCGGTCAGCTCGCCCCACTTGGCCTTGATGCGGCCGCTGAGCTGCTTGAACTTGCCCTTGAGGATGTCTTCGTTCATGTCGATGTCTCCAGGTGGGTGTTGCGGGGGATTACGTGGGTTTCTCGGGTCACCGGTCGGATGGGCAACGCCCGATCACGAGCGGCTGCCGACCGTCAGGTCTTCGGCGTCGACCTTCTTCACGCCCTCGGTGCGGGTGGCGATCGAGATCGCCTTTTCGCGCTCCGCACCGCTGGTGACCTTGCCGCTCAGGGTCACGCGGCCGTCGTTGGTGGTGACGTTGATGGCCGTGCCCTTGGTCGTCTCGTCGGCGATCAGTGCAGCCTTGAGCTTGGTGGTGATCACGGTGTCGGTGATCGCCTCGCCGGCACGATCGGCCGCCTTGTCGGCATCCTTGACGAAGGTGTCGAGCGCGGTCGGCGCAGTGATCTGGTTGTCGACGCCCTTCACACCTTCAACGTTGCGGGCCAGTTCCTCGGCGGCTTCCTTCGCGGCGCCGGCCTTGGCGCTGCCGGACAGCGTCACCACACCGTTGTTGGTTTCAACCGAGATGTTCGAGCCTTCGACGCGGGCATCACTGGCCAGACGGCCCTTCAGCTTGGCGGTGATGCCGGTATCGTCCAGCGCGGCACCCAGCGAGGCGCTGTCCTTTGGCGCGTTGGCGGCGGCGCCGTCCGACATCTGGCCATCGGGCACCGACGGCTTGCAGGCGGCCAGGCCGAAGCTGGCGATCAGCGCGGCGGCAATCAGGGTGCGGTTGAGCGGATGAATGTTCATGTTGGTGTCCTCTTTTTTCTGATTTGACGTGTCAGCAGACAGTGGGGAGAAGGCGTGGCGCGCTCAGGTCTTGACCCGGCGGCCGAAGATCAGCGACAGCACGGCCAGAACCAGGAACACCAGGAACAGCAGCTTGGCGATGCCGACTGCCGTACCGGCGATTCCGGAGAAACCGAGCAGTGCCGCAATCAGCGCGATGACAAAAAACACGACGGCGTAATGGAGCATGGGGTGACCTCCTTCTTGTTTTGACGCGAGTGCAGACAGGTTTTGCGGAAGATCGCCCGTGCAGCCCGGCGATCCCGGCACACCGCCCATCGGCGTGCCCTGCCTGTACTATTCCAAGGCCCGTGCCAACTATTTTTATCAATCTTTTCAATATCTTGAAAACTTTCATCCGGATTAACAGGCGGCAATCTGCACGATCGGCCCTTGCGCGTCGTGCAAAATGCAAGGCGATATCCGGCTCGGGAATGAACGCCGCTTCGGGTGGTCCGACATCCACATGCCCTTACACGGAGGACGGCCACCTTGACGGCTGAAAAGACGGGCGGCCGGGTACTGGTCGTCGATGACGAAGCCCCGCTGCTGAAGACCTTCCGCTACTGCCTGGAAGACGATGGCCATGCCGTCGCCACCGCTGCCAGCGGCGAACAGGCAATGGCGCTGATCCGCAGCCGCGTGTTCGACGTCTGCCTGCTCGACCTGACGCTGGGCGACACCACGGCGCTGGAACTGCTGCCGGCGATTCGCAGCACCGCGCCGTGGCTGCGGGTGGTGATCGTCACCGCCCATTCGTCGGTGGATACCGCCGTGCAGGCCATGCGCGCGGGTGCGGTCGACTACCTGGTCAAACCCTGCTCGCCGGAGCAGCTGCGGATCGCTGCGGCGACGCAGCTGCACGCGCGCCGGCTCGATCTGCGGCTGGAGGAACTGGAGCGGCAGACCGGCAGCAGCAACGATTCGGCGCAGCTCGAAAGCCGCTCGCCGGCAATGGCGGAACTGCTCGACACCGCCCGCCAGGTGGCGGCCAGCGACGCCAACATTCTGGTGCTCGGCGAAAGCGGCACCGGCAAGGGCGTGATCGCCCGCGCCATCCACCGCTGGAGCGCGCGCCATGCAGCGCCGTTCATCACCATCAACAGTCCGGGCCTGTCCGGCGAGCTGTTCGAAAGCGAGCTGTTCGGCCACAAGAAGGGCGCGTTCACCGGCGCCGTCGCCAACTCGCCCGGCAGGGTCGCCCAGGCTGACGGCGGCACCCTGTTCCTCGATGAAATCGGTGAAGTGCCGATCGGCCTGCAGGCCAAGCTGCTGCGCTTCCTGCAGGACAAGCAGTTCGAAAGCCTGGGCGATCCGGTGACCCGCCAGGCCGATGTGCGGCTGGTGGCCGCCACCAACCGCGACCTGCACGGCATGGTCAAGGCCGGCACGTTCCGCGAGGACCTGCTGTACCGCCTCGACGTGATCCGCCTGCACCTGCCGCCGCTGCGCGACCGCATCGAGGACCTGCCGGCGTTTGCCAACGGTTTTCTCGACGAGTTCATCCGCGTCCACCGGGGACGCGGACGCGGCTTCAGCGAGGCGGCCATGGAAGCGCTGTGCCGGCACCGCTGGCCGGGCAACATCCGCGAACTGCGCAACGTCATCGAGCGGGCCAGCATCCTGTGCCGGGGTGAAATGATCGAACCCCGCGACCTGGCGCTCGGTGAAGCTGGCGGCGCCGCCGCAGCCGGCACCGCAGCACGCCCGACCGGCACCATGAGCCTGGCGGCGCTGGAGCGCGAACACATCCTGGCCGTGCTCGGCGAGGCAGAAACGCTGGAGGTCGCCGCCAAGCAGCTCGGCATCGACGCCTCGACGCTGTACCGGAAGCGCAAGCAGTACGGAATCTGAGCAGGAAAGCCCGCTGGATTCGGCACTTGCCAGATCAAGCTCGACACCGTCTACGGATCGCTTGGCCGCTCTTGCCGGCTGCCGGAGCGCCCGTTCTCCACCTTCACGCTACCGTGAAAATGCTTTTTCCATCATCGCGATAGCCGAACTTCCTCGACCATGAAAATCCTTCACCGCCTGCTGCTCACCTACGCCGCGCTGATCGTGCTGGCGTTCATTGCCGGCGCCTTGCTGGCACTAGCCTGGGATCGCTTCGAGCGTGCGCCCTGGTACCAGATCGGCCTGCTCGGCATCGCCGGGTCGGCGATCGGCGCCTTCGGCCTGCGCTTCGCGATCGCCCAGGCGCAATACCTGAGCGCGCCGCTGCAGCGCATCGCCGGTGCCGCGCGGACCATTGCCGACGGCGAGTTCGACGTGAAGATCGAGGCCTCGCGGCTGGTCGAGGCCAACATCGTGGCCACCAATTTCAACGCCATGGCCGCTGCGCTGAAGGTCTACAAGTCGACCTCGATCGACCGACTGCTGGCCGAACAGCGCCGCAACGACGTGGTGCTTGGCTCGATCGACGATGGTCTGATCATCGTCGACGAGCAGGCGCGCATCGAACGCCTGAACCCGATCGCCGCCCGCCAGCTCGGCACCACGGTCGAGCTGGCGATCGGCCGCACGCTGGACGAGCTGCTGGGCGGCGATCGCTTCAACCAGCGGATCGTCGACGACATCGCCTCCCAGAGCCTGTCACAGGACGACGAGCCGGATCTGGTGATCGGCGAAGGCGTGATGCAGCGCAAGCTGGCGCTGGCGCTGACGCCATTCACCGATGAAACCCGGCCGGGGCTGGTGATGCTGCTGCGGGACGTCACCGAAGAGCGCGAGCAGGAACAGCTGCAGACCGATTTCGTGCTGCGCGCCTCGCATGAGCTGCGCACACCGGTCACGGGCCTGAAGATGGCGATGGACCTGCTGGCCGAGCGCGCCCGCTTCGCGCCCGACAGCCGCGAGGCCGACCTGTTCGAGACCGTGCACACCGAAACCCATCGGCTCGCCGATCTGGTGGCCGATCTGCTCGATGTCTCGCGCCTGAGCCATGCCGAAACACCGCTGAAGCTGGAGCCGGTGCAGCTGGCGCAGCTGGCCGGCGACGCCCAGGCGCGCTTCGAGCCGATGGCGCAGGAACGCAAGCTGTCGATCAGCTGCGCTGTCGCCCCCAACCTGCCGGACCTGCAGCTCGATGCCGGCCAGTTCTCGCGCGTGCTCGACAACCTGATCGGCAACGCCATCCGCCACACGCCGTCGGGCGGCGAAGTCGGCATTACCGTCGTTGCCGGCTCCGACGCCATCCGCATCGAGGTCCGCGACAGCGGCGAAGGCCTGACCCGCCGCCAGCTGGCCCGGATCTTCGACCCGTTCGTGCAGTTCGGCCGCAACACCGGCGGCGCCGGCCTTGGCCTGACCCTGTCCCGCGAAATCGTCGAACGCCACGGCGGCAGGATCGAGGTCGCCTCGCAGCGCGGTCAGGGCGCGCGGTTCACGGTGAGCCTGCCGTGGCCGAGTGAGGTCGTGGCCGCGTGACGCCGAGAAGCAATGCGACGGGAGCAAGCCGCGCTTCTTCATGGCGGGCGCCGACGTCAGAACCTTGTCTGTACAATATCGCGTACATAACAGGAGGCTTCATGGACGCCATTACCTACAGCACGGCACGCGCAAACCTTGCCAAGACCATGGATCGCGTCTGTGATGACCACGCGCCGCT
The DNA here is from genome assembly GCA_964411025.1 of uncultured Nevskia sp. Classification (GTDB taxonomy): domain Bacteria; phylum Pseudomonadota; class Gammaproteobacteria; order Nevskiales; family Nevskiaceae; genus Nevskia. Next base: position 2,168 of record CAYPJK010000018.1, on the reverse strand, counting down.
GATCATCACCCGGAACGGGGAGCAATCGGTGGTGATGCTGTCGCTCGAAGACTTCAACGCGCTGCAGGAAACCGCCTATCTGCTGCGCAGTCCGACCAACGCGAAGCGGCTGCTGGCTGCAATGGAACAACTGGCCGGCGACAACGGCACCGAACGCGTGCTGATCGAATGAGGTTGGTGTTTGCCGATGCTGCGTGGGAGGACTACCTGCACTGGCAGAAGCAGGACCGGAAGATGGTCGAACGCATCAACCGAATGATCCACGAAGTACGCCGCGATCCGTTCGCCGGCGTCGGCAAGCCGGAGCCGCTGAAGCACGCCCTCGCCGGCTTCTGGTCACGACGGATCACCGACGAACACCGCATGGTCTATCGCGTGGAAGGCGATGCGTTGTTAATCGCCCAGCTTCGCTACCACTACTAGCCGCTCGGTCTGACCCACGCCGGCCGAACGCAACAAGACATCGTGGGAATCGTTCGCGTGGCCGACGAGCACGGACGGTTTCGAAGCACGAACGCCGCGCTACGCTTGCTCCCACGGCAGGCCGTCCTCCACATCGAACGGACTTTTTCTTCCGAAGACGTCCGCAAACGCCTCCACGGCTTCCTTGACGGTTCGTTGCGCCCAGTCCGCAACCTCGACCTGCGTGAAGGTCGTGACCCAGTTGCCGTTCATTACATCGACCTTCGAACAGCGGAGGGCGTGTTGCAGCCGCAAGGGCCAAGAGGTGTGCTCGATGAACGAAGGGTTGTAGTGGACGACAGCGTTGCGAAGATCTCTCAGCGCTATGAGGTTGCTGTAGACGCTTGAGCTCGTATCCATCGCCGCGCATTTGCCGAAGAAATACACGGCTTTGATCCATTTTTTGAAATCCAGCTTTACGTACTCGGGCTGCGCCGGGTTGGATTCCAGCTTGAGTTCACGCTGCTCTTTGAGGTCCAAAAGCAGCGCCGAGCGACTGCGGCTCTCCGGAGTATCCAAGTCGCGAAGCTTGTCCATCTCAATCGCGAGGCGCTCTTGGACGTACGCCTCGAATGCCGCAACAAACATCGTCACACACGTAAAAACAAGCTCGTACCGCGTCAGCGGAGCCGAGCCTTCATGCGCCAGCCGGCGGAGATGATTCGCGACCCGGTAGTAATTCGTGGAAACGAGAACGGCAACGCGCAAAGCCTCGCCCTGCTTCCCCTTCAAAGCTGCCGGGACGAATGTTTTATCCGTATGGCCCACGCGCATTCGCCGGTGAGGTGCTGTTGAAGCAGTGAAACCGAGGCTGGGTCGACCGGCTGCATCGCCGCAGCGTTCGGCACTGGCTTCGCCGATCTCGCTCGGGACCTAAGCGCCCCGAGCGACCGAGCGCGAGCGACGATCGCTCACTCATCCCCCCGCTTCGCCGCCACGTTGATCAGATACTGCGTCAGCAGCGGCACCGGGCGACCGGTCGCAGCCTTGCCGTGCCAGGCGGTGCCGGCGATGTCGAGGTGGGCCCACTTCATCTTCTTGGTGAAGCGGTGCAGGAACACGGCGCCGATGATCGCGCCGGCTTCACCCGCGCCGATGGTGGCGATGTTGGCGATGTCGGCAAATTCGCTCTTGATCTGGTGGTCGTAGTCGCTCCACAGCGGAAGTTCCCAGGCGCGGTCACCGATCTGGTCGCCAGCGGCGAGCAGCTGGCGGGCCAGGCCGGACTGGTTGGCGAACAGGCCGGAGGCCTGCGAACCGAGTGCGACGACGCAGGCACCGGTCAAGGTGGCCATGTCGATGCAGATGCGCGGATCGTAGGTGCGCTCGGTGTAGGTCAGGGCATCGCAGAGGATCAGCCGGCCTTCTGCATCGGTGTTGAGCACTTCGATGGTGATGCCGGCCATGATGGTGACGATGTCGCCGGGCTTGCTGGCGGCACCATCGGGCAGGTTTTCGCTGGCGGCGATCACGCCGACGACGTTGATCGGCAGCTGCAGTTCGGCCAGTGCCGCGAAGGTGCCGACGACGCTGGCGCCGCCGCACATGTCGAACTTCATTTCATCCATCTTGGCGGCCGGCTTGATCGAGATGCCGCCGGCGTCGAAGGTCAGGCCCGTGCCGACCAGCGCGCTCGGCGCCTCGCCCTGGGGACCTTTGACGTATTCCATGACGATCAGCTTGGCCGGCTGGCGGCTACCGCGCGA